>NZ_JAUBPS010000111.1:0-12737 GCF_036700865.1 Microcoleus sp. S13C4 | reverse complement strand
TCCGTTCTTCATGGGGGCGAGATTTATTTGCAGCAGTTCGTTCAGTTGTCAATACTGGGAAGCGTCAAGGTTTAACTGCTTATCAATCTATTCAACAAGCTCTCTCTATTGATGGCTCCATTTTTTCCCCTAGTTGAGCAATTACGCCATGTTTATTATTGCAGGTTATGAATACTTAGAAAAAATTCACGATAGTTTAATAACTCTGGTTTATAGAGCGCGGAGAATTCGAGATCGTCAACCTGTTATTATTAAAATTCTTAAAAAAGAATATTCTTCTAGGAAAGATATTTATGTATTTGAACATCAGTATGAATTAATTAAAAATTTAAAATCAGAAGGTATTATCAAAGCTTATGCAATAGAAAAATCTAACAATTATATAGCTATAGTTTTAGAAGATTTTGGTGGCAATTCCCTGAAAAAAATTATTCAGTCTGGGGATTGTATAGATTTATTTGTATTCTTGCAAATATCAATTGGATTAACTAAAGCTTTAGAAGAAGTACATAAACTAAATATTATACACAAAGATATCAAGCCAGATAACATCATTATTAATTCTCAAACATTAAAAGTAAAGATCGTAGATTTTTCAATTGCATCACTTCTTACGCAAGAAAAATATCTGGTCAGCAATCCCGATCTATTAGAAGGAACTTTGGCCTATATGTCCCCAGAGCAAACCGGTAGGATGAATCGGGCGATTGATTATCGTACTGACTTTTATTCTTTGGGCGTCACATTTTATGAAATGCTGACTAGACAGTTACCATTTCCAACTACAGATGCGATGGAACTCGTTCACAGTCATATTGCTAAAATACCCGCTTTCCCGCATGAATTAGATTCAAGGATCCCGAAAGTAGTATCTGATATCGTGATGAAATTACTAGCTAAAACTGCTGAGGATAGATATCAAAGCGCTTATGGAATTAAAGCAGATTTGGAAGCGTGTTTAACTCAACTACAAACTAATGGAATAATTGAAAATTTCATTCTCGGTCAGCATGATGTTTTTGCTAAATTTCAAATCCCCCAAAAGCTTTACGGTCGCGATCGAGAAATTGCTACCCTAAACGCTGCTTTTGAAAGAACCACTCAAGGTAAGAGTGAGATGATACTTGTTTCCGGTTACTCAGGAATCGGCAAGACAGCCTTGATTAATGAAATCGATCGACAAATTGTGCGGCGAAAGGGTTATTTTACTTCTGGGAAATGCGAGCAATTTAAACGTGGTATTCCTTATGCTGCAATGATTCAAGCTTTTCAGAACTTGATGCGACAGCTATTAACTGAAAGCAAAGAAAAAGTCGAAATTTGGCAAAATAAATTATTAAAAGCTTTGGGTACAAATGGCAGAGTTATTATTGATGTCATTCCTGAAGTGGAATTAATTATTGGGATGCAACCACCTGTTCCTCAATTAGAACCTGGAGAATCACAAAATCGATTTTATTTAGTCTTCCAAAAGTTTTTGGGTGTTTTTACGAGTCAAAAACATCCTCTCGTTCTTTTCATAGATGATTTACAGTGGGTTGATTCTGCTTCATTAAAATTACTCCAGCTACTAATGATGTCATTAGATAGTCAATACTTTTTGTTAATTGGAGCCTATCGAGATAACGAAGTTAACGAGACTCATCCATTGATGTTACTTTTGGATGAAATTAAAAAAGCTGGAGTTAAGGTAAATCAGATCGATATACAACCTTTAGATACTGTTCAAGTTAATCAATTAATTGCAGACACGCTTCACTGCGAATTAGAAACAGCCTTTCCTCTAGCGAAAATAGTCTTTAACAAAACGGCTGGAAATCCATTTTTTGTAACTCAAATACTTAAAACATTCTACCAAGAAAACCAACTTTCATTCGATGTAAACGCTGGTAATTGGCAGTGGGATGTTCAAAAAATTAAAGAAGTTAAAATTACGGATAATGTTGTTGAATTAATGGTTAACAAAATTCAAAAACTGCCTAATTATACGCAAAGTGTTTTAAAAGTGGCAGCCTGTATTGGGAATACATTTACATTAAAAGATTTAGCAATTGTCAATGAAAAATCTTTATTATCTACAGCAAACGAGCTTTGGCAAGCACTTAAAGAAGATTTTATTTTACCTTTAAGCGGTGCTTATAAAATTCCTCTGACTGATGATTTAACTACGTCATTACCATTAGTTGAAGAAATCGAAAACCCAAGTAGCTTACCTCTAAATATTGAGTATAAATTTTTGCACGATCGCGTTCAACAAGCCGCTTATTCTTTGATTCCAGCATATCAAAAAAAAGAAATTCATTTAAAAGTCGGTCAACTATTGCTAAAGAGTACTAAAACAACAGAAATAGAAGATAAAGTTTTTGATATTGTTAATCACTTAAATATCGCTACAGAGTTAATTATAAGTGAAAAAATTAAACAAGAGCTAGCTGAGTTAAATCTGTTATCTGCGCGGAAAGCAAAGGCAGCAGCAGCTTATGAACTCGCGCAGAGATACTTAAATTTCGGACTAGAATTACTTGCTGAAGATAGCTGGCATAGTAATTATGAATCAACTTTTTCTCTGCATATAGAAGCAGTCGAAGTAGAATATTTAAATGGTAACTTTGAAAGTTCAACTTCCCTTGGTGATTGTATTTTAAAACAAGCTACTTCGCTTTTAGAAAAAGTAAAAACCTACGAAATAAAAATTCAATTTTATATTTCTCTCAATCAGATGCAAGCAGCACTTGACACCTCGTTGTTAGTGCTGGAAATGCTAGGAGAACCTTTAGTTGAAAAATTGCCTGAAGAATTAGATATTGGTAGTTTAAGCAATTTACCAGAAATGACTGACCCTGATAAACTTGCAGCCATGCGAATATTAGTTAAAGCGATAACTCCTGCCTTTGTAATGAATCCAGCACTTTTAGCACCGATCGTGTTTACGATGGTCAATATTTGTATTAGATATGGAAATTCAGCACTATCTGCTTTCGCTTATACTTTTCATGGCTTGCTCCTTTGTACTTCAATAGACAACATTGAACGTGGATATCAGTTCGGTAAATTAGGAATAAATTTAGTGGATAAATTGAATGCCAAAGAAGTTAAAGCTAAAGTATTTGAAGTATTTTATGGTCATATCAAACCTTGGGTAAGCCATACCAGAGAAACCATAGAGCCTTTACAAGAAGCTGTTCAATATGGCTTAGAAAGTGGCGACTTAGAGTATGCTAGTTATACCGCTATTTACACTTCTGTTTATCCGTTTTTTGTTGGCGAGCATCTAAATGAAGTTTGTGCGAAACAAACAATTTATACGAATTTATTAGTTAATTTAAAACAAAAATACTTGAGTTTCGCCATTGTAATTTGGCGACAATTAGGTTTAAAATTATTAAATAAGACCGAAAAAGAATGTAGAGCGATCGGTAATTTTTTCGATGAAGAAGCAATGTTACCTATTTTTATCCAATCAAATAATGGCGCGTTACTTTTTTTTACATATCTTTCCAAGTCAATATTTTTATATTTACTTCAAAACTACTCAGAAGCACTTAGTTATGCAAATCTAGCCGAGCAATATTCTGGTTATTCGGCGGGTTTAGTACATACAGGCGAACAAAATTTTTACTATTCTATGATTTTACTTGCACAATGTTCAACGATAGTAGAAATTGAGCTAGAAATTAACCTACACCAAGTGGAATTAAACCAAATTAAATTAAAAAAATGGTCGTTATATGCTCCGATGAATTACGAACACAAATATTATTTGGTAGAGGCAGAACAAGCTAAAATTTTAGGGCATATATTGCCAGCAATGGAATATTACGATCTGGCAATTCAAGGAGCAAAAGAACAAGGCTATATTCACGAAGAAGCAATAGCGAATGAAAGAGCATCAGAATTTTATCGCAGTCTTGGAAGAGAAAAAATAGCTCAAATATATTTAGTAGAATCATACTATTGCTATGTTCGTTGGGGAGCAATAGCAAAAGTTAAAGATTTGGAATTACGATACCCGCAATTACTATATTTAACCTCTAATGAAACTTATTGTAGAGAACTAAATGTTACGACAAGTTCTTCAACCGTAGGAACTAAAGCCGATGTTTTAGACTTAGCAACTATTATCAAAGCATCGCAAGCTCTGGCTGGCGAAATTGTACTTGATAAGTTTTTGGATAAATTACTAAAAGTTTTAATGGAAAATGCTGGCGCTCAAACTAGCTGCCTTGTTTTAGAAACCGATGGTATTTTAACGCTCAAAGCGACTGGTACTGTAGAACAAGACAAAATAACTTTGTGGCCATCGACATCTATAGATACTAGCCAAAATTTACCAGTTTCTTTAATAAATTACGTAGCCAGAACTAAAGAGAATATTGTTTTAAATAATGCCGCCAAAGAGGGAATATTTGTCAAAGATTCGTATATTATTAAAGCTAAACTCAAATCCATTTTATGTGCTCCAGTTATTAATCAAAATAAACTCATTGGCATAATTTATTTGGAGAATAATTTGACTGTTGGTGCATTTACATCGGCTCGTTTAGAAATCGTTAAAATACTTTCTACACAAATAGTTATTTCTTTAGAAAATGCTTTGCTTTATAAAAGTTTAGAAGAATACAGCCGCACGTTAGAAGAAAAGGTGGAAGAACGCACATTTGAACTAAGCGAAAAAAATGATAAATTAAAAGGCCAAGCAATTAAATTACAAAAAGCTTTGGATGAGCTAAGGCAAACTCAAGCACAACTTATCCAAACTGAAAAAATGTCTAGTTTGGGACAATTAGTTGCTGGCGTTGCTCACGAAATTAACAATCCGGTGAACTTTATTTATGGTAATTTAAACCACGCTAAGGAATATAGCGAGCAATTATTACATTTAATTGATCTCTACCAACACAGCAATCATAGTCCTAAATCAGAAATTCAAAATTATATTGAAGAAATTGAGTTGGAATACCTATTGGAAGATTTACCTAAATTGTTTTCTTCAATGCAACTGGGAGCAACCCGTATTCGCGAAATCGTTTTGTCACTCAGAAATTTTTCCCGTTTAGATGAAGCAGATATGAAATCAGTAGATATACATGAGGGTATTGAAAGTACGCTGCTAATTTTGCAAAACCGTTTGAATAAAAAGGCGACTCATTCAGCAATTCAGGTTATTAAAAAATATGGAAAACTGCCATTAGTAGAGTGTTATCCAGGTCAATTAAATCAAGTATTTATGAACATTCTTACTAATGCGCTTGATGCGTTAGAAGATCGCCATCGGCCACAAACACAAATTAAGGAAAACTCTAGCACAATTATTATCGTGACTGAAGTAATAGATTGCGATTGGATAAGAATACGCATTGCTGACAATGGAACTGGCGTAACAGAAGAACTGCGTAGTAAACTATTTGACCCATTCTTCACAACGAAACCCGTTGGTTCTGGAACGGGTTTGGGGTTGTCTATTAGTTATCAAATTGTGGTTGAAAAACATGGCGGACAACTGAACTGCGTTTCAGCACCAGGTCAAGGTGCGGAGTTCATAATTGAGATTCCCGTAAAGCAGCAAAATCGCCAAAAGTCAAGCTCCCTAGTGTAGATTTTATTTGGTTGATTCTGAAGGTAGT
This sequence comes from Microcoleus sp. S13C4, assembly GCF_036700865.1. Taxonomy (NCBI): domain Bacteria; kingdom Bacillati; phylum Cyanobacteriota; class Cyanophyceae; order Oscillatoriales; family Microcoleaceae; genus Microcoleus; species Microcoleus sp. S13C4. Next base: position 7,113 of record NZ_JAUBPS010000111.1, on the reverse strand, counting down.
AAATAATTTTGGATCGCTCCTAAATTTGTGATTTTTTTTCAATTTGGAGTAACCTATATTTAGTAGCACCGATCCCAAAAATAGCGGACAGAAGATTAAGCTTTAAACTTAGCTCGAACCTGTCAAGCTTTTCGCTAAACACAAAGGCTTTTAATTGAGCATTGCTTCAGAGAGAAAGTTCTAGATAATCGCTTACAATCAGTCACTTAGTATAATTACTTAGAGGAAGCATCAAATGTCCGATCGTTTGAAAGGTGGAGCTATTCATCAACTGTTTGAATCTCAAGTGGAGCGTACACCGGATGCTGTAGCGGTGGTTTTTGAAGGACAAAAATTAACTTACCGAGAATTGAATGTAAAAGCGAATCAGTTGGCGCATTACCTGCGATCGCTCGGAGTAAGGCCAGAAGTGTTAGTAGGCATCTGGGTCGAACGTTCCTTTGATATGATCGTGGGAATCCTGGGCGTACTCAAAGCTGGCGGCGCTTACATCCCCATAGACCCTGCCTATCCATCTGAGCGTATCGCTTATGTGCTCAATGATTCGCAACCGCCAGTTCTATTAACCCAAAAACAACTGATTGCCTCGTTACCAGAACATAAAGCACGGGTAGTTTGTTTGGATACTGATTGGGAAGAAATCTCTACCGAAAGTGAACTTTCTCCCACCACTGGCGTGACGCCCGATAACTTGGCTTATGTCATTTACACCTCCGGTTCAACAGGAAAGCCCAAAGGGGTTTTGATTCCCCATTCAGGGCTGTTAAATCTAGTTTTCTGGCATCAACGCGCCTTTGAGGTCACATCATTAGACCGGGCTACTCAGCTAGCTGGAACTGCATTTGATGCTTCTGTGTGGGAAGTGTGGCCTTATTTAGCATCAGGATCGAGTATTTATTTAATCGCTCCTGATATTCTTCTGTCTCCAGAAAAACTGCGCGACTGGCTATTGACCAAAGAGATAACAATTACTTTTGTCCCTACCCCCTTAGCAGAAAAGCTGTTGTCGCTACAATGGCCTTTTGATGGAGCTTTGCGAATCATGCTAACGGGTGGAGATCAGCTTCATCAGCATCCATCAGCTTCCATTCCCTTCAAATTAGTCAATAACTACGGGCCGACTGAGAATACTGTAGTCACGACTTCTGGGTTGGTCGAAAGCGATGGTACAAAGAATACGTTGCCTCACATCGGTAGTCCAATTGACAACACCCAAGTTTATATTCTCGATCGCCATCTCCAACCCGTTTCCATCGGTATTCTTGGAGAACTCCACATTGCTGGTGTGGGATTAGCAAGAGGCTACCTCAACCGTCCCGAAACTACTCAAGAGAAATTTATTCCCAATCCCTTTAGCAATGAACCAGGTTCGCGCCTCTACAAAACTGGTGATTTGGCTCGTTATTTACCAGACGGCAATATCGAATTTGTGGGGAGGATCGACCATCAAGTAAAAATTCGCGGCTTTCGGATTGAATTAGCTGAAATTGAAGCATCACTGCGACAACATCCTGACGTGCGAGAAGCCGTTGCGATCGCACGCGAAGACGTACCTGGTGACAAGCGTTTAGTCGCCTACATCGTCTCTAATCTCATCCCGGAACGGATACCTTATCAAAGTCCTTGCTTGGTTGGATTTGATGGGAATCGTACTATAGAAGTAACCACCGAAGACATTTCAATAGGTGGTATTAGCTTACTAGGAATGACAGAAATTTTAGAGCGAGGTAGTCGCGTCCGCTTGCACCTACAGCTACCAGAAAATGCTCAATTTTTGTGGGTAGAAGGTAAAGTAGTATGGCAAGAAGAACAGCAAACGGGGATTCAGTTCGAGCTAACGCCAACACAGCAAATTATCATCCAACAAAGCTTAAATTATCTCCTAGAACAACAGAAACTTTTGAAAGTTTTGCAACGCACCGTTACCCGTACCCTCCGTAACTTCTTAAAACAGAAGTTGCCCGAATATATGGTGCCTTCTAACTTTGTTGTCCTGAAAGAATTGCCGCTAACTCCCAACGGCAAACTGGATCGTCAAGCGCTACCTTCACCTAGACAAATCACAAATGAACTGTCAAATAGCAATATTGAAACTGTAACCGATATTGTTTATAGCTCAGATGTTGGGAAACGGGAACCAGAGCTTGAGTTAATGCCTTTTGTTCCTCCTCGTACTCTGGTTGAAGAAGTGGCAGCAAGAATTTGGGCGGAAATTTTAGGTTTAGAGCGAGTTGGGATTCATGACAACTTTTGGGAATGCGGAGGAGACTCGTTACTAGCTGCTCAAGTTATCTCTCGCATCCGAAATAAGCTTGAAATAGAATTGTCTCTGCGTTCTTTGTTTGAAGCACCCACAATAGTCGAATTAGCCCAGCAAATAGAAACAGAACTTCAAACAAACTCAAAGTTACAACTTTCTCCAATCGAAGTGATTTCTCGCAACCAGAATTTGCCTCTCTCTTTTGGCGAACAACAGTTGTGGTTTTTGGCACAAGTAGAACCGGGTAATCCTTTTTATAACGAACACTTTACAATTTACTTACCGAGTTCGCTCGATCGATTAGCTTTAGAACAAAGTTTCAACCAAATTATCGATCGCCACGAAATTCTGCGAACTAACTTTTCTGTCGTTGATGGGCAACCAATTCGGATCGTTCAGCCAAGTTGCTATTTACCTCTGCCATTAATTAATCTTCAAGAAATAGCGTCAGAAAGCGATCGCGAAACAGAAGCTTTGCGGTTGGTAATAGAAAAGGCACGGCAACCTTTTAATCTTACCTCGGATTTGTTGCTACGAACTACGCTAATTCAACTCAGCGAGACGGATTACAGACTATATATAACCCTACATCACATTGTTTTAGATGCGGTTTCTATATACAGCGTGCTATTTCCCGAACTGGTAGCACTTTACGAAGCTATTTGCGATCGCAAACCCTCGTCCCTGCCAGAATTAACCGTTCAGTATGCCGACTTTGCCTACTGGCAGCGGCAACAACTACAAGTAGAATTACTGAAGCCACAGCTAGCTTACTGGAAACAGCAATTAGCAGATTTGCCCCCGCTACATTTGCCCACCGATAATCCACGACCGCCAGTTCAAAGGTTTCGAGGTGCAATGCAAACTCTGGCACTCTCCAAGAGTTTAACTGAGGCTTTGAAAGCTTTTTCTATTCAGGAAAATGTCACTTTATTTATGACATTAATGGCGGTATTCAAAATTTTGCTCTACCGCTATTCGGGACAAGAAGATATTCCCGTCGCCACTGTTACTGGTGGGCGAAACCGACCGGAAATTGAAGGATTAATTGGGTACTTCCTCAATACGGTAATTCTGCGTACTGACCTTTCTGGTTTTCCCAGTTTGCGACAGTTACTTTCCAGGGAAAAAGAAGTAGTATTAGCAGCTTATTCTCACCAAGAATTGCCATTCGAGAAGTTGGTAGAAGAACTTCAACCAGAAAGAAAGCTGGGTCAGAATCCATTATTCCAGGTAATGTTTATTTTAGAACCGCCGATCGTAACTTTGGATTCTGATGATTGGCAAGTTCGCCAGATGGATATTCATGCTGGTACGTCGAAGTGCGATTTGTACTTAGAATTGGATGAAAGGCCGGAAGGAATAATTGGTCGTTTTGAGTACGATACCGATTTATTTGATGCTACTACTATTTCCCAAATGGTTGGGCATTTTATCACTTTACTGGAAAGCATTGTTGCCAATCCAGAGCAGTCTGTCTCGAAGTTGCCTTTGTTAACAATTACCGAACAAAAGCAGTTAATAAATTGGAATGCTACCGGGACCAATTATTATCAAAATAAGTGCATCCATCAGTTATTTGAAGATCGAGGAGAGCAAAATCCCGATGCGATAGCAGTAATATTTGAAGGGCAGCAACTCACTTATCGGGAGTTGAATCAAAGGGCGAATCAATTAGCGCATCATTTACGATCGTTAGGAGTTGTCCCAGATACGGTAGTAGGTATCTGCGTAGAACGATCGCTGGAAATGGCGATCGGACTTTTGGGTATCTTAAAAGCAGGTGCGGCTTACTTACCTCTCGACCCGGCTTATCCGCAAGAACGGATAGCTTATATGCTGGAAAATGCCGGAGTTCCAGTAGTGCTAACTCAGGTAAGTTTATTGCCGCCACTGTTAGAGTATGGGATACCAGCGATTTGTTTAGATCGGGGCTGGAAATCGATCGCCCAACGCCCGCAAGATAACCCCTCCACAGCCGTATTGCCCGACCATTTAGCTTACGTTATCTATACATCAGGTTCGACAGGCAAACCAAAAGGGGTAGCAATGAGTCACCGTCCCCTGGTGAATCTGATCGATTGGCAATTACAAAATTTCGCTTTTCCTGCTACTAAAACTCTCCAATTTGCCCCCATCAGTTTCGATGTTTCTTTTCAGGAGTGTTTTTCTACTTGGTGTTCTGGCGGCACTTTGGTGTTAATTTCAGACATTATTCGCAAAGATGCAGTAGCTTTATTGAAGCTTCTCCAAGATGAAGCGATCGAACGTTTGTTCCTTCCCTTTATTGCGCTTCAGCATCTAGCTGAGGTTGCTGAGGAGCGAGGAACCATACCTGATAGTTTGCGAGAAATTATTACTGCGGGCGAACAGTTGCAAATTAGTAGAGCGATCGTCAATTGGTTTAGTCAGCTAAAAGATTGCACTTTACACAATCAATATGGCCCTTCCGAAAGTCATGTCGTAACGGCATTTACTCTCACGGGTTCACCTGAAAATTGGCCTAAATTACCCTCGATCGGTCGTCCTATTGGCAACGCCCAAATCCACATCCTCGATTTACAATTACAACCAGTACCAATTGGTATTCCTGGAGAACTTTACATCGGCGGTGTTAGTTTAGCCAATGGTTATATCAACCGACCAGATTTAACATCCCAACGGTTTATTGAAAACCCCTTCTTAAATAGTGATGAGTTCTTAGTTTTGAGTTCTGAATTAGAAGAAAACTCAAAACTAAGAACTCAAAACTCAAAACTGTACAAAACTGGCGATCTAGCCCGCTATTTACCAGATGGTAACATCGAGTATATGGGTCGAATTGACGACCAAGTAAAAATTCGCGGCTTTCGGATTGAGTTAGGAGAGCTCGAAACTGCTTTGGCACAACACCCAAACGTAGCAGAAGCTATTGTTATTGTTAGGGAAGATATACCAGGCGACAAGCGTTTAGTTGCTTATGTAGTTGCTTCCAAAGAGTTCGCATCTTCTCCGAACGAACTGCGGCACTTTTTGCAAAAAAAATTGCCTGAATACATGATTCCTAATGCTTTTGTATTTTTAGAAGCACTGCCTTTAACTCCTTCTGGAAAAGTAAATCGGCGAAGCTTACCAGTGCCAGAAGGAAATCGAGAAGAACTAGAAACAGCATTCATTGCGCCTCGTACTCCTGTGGAAGAAAAGTTAGCTGAAATCTGGAAAAAGATTCTCGGTATCGATAGAGTTGGCATTTACGATCGCTTTTTCGATCTAGGCGGGCATTCTTTAAAAGTTACTCAGCTAATGTTTAAAGTGAAAGATGCTTTTCAGGTAGAAGTATCACTGCGACAATTTTTTGAAGTACCGACTATTGCTGGAATTGCGGATGCGATCGCTCTCGCTAGTCAGACAGATTCCACTTCTACATCACCGCAAGAAGAAACGATCGATCTAAATGCGGAAGCAATCTTAGATCCTACCATCTCTCCTGAAAATATTAATTTTGAATGGGATAAAGAACCATCCCATATCTTATTAACAGGAGCAACTGGATTTCTCGGTACTCACTTACTTAATGAGTTACTAAATAAAACTCCGGCAAATATTTATTGCCTGGTAAGAGCATCCAATCTCGAACAAGGCATAGAGAAGATCCAAAACAGTCTAGAACGCTATGTACTTTCTAATCCACCTATTAGCAACCGCATCATCCCAGTTTTAGGAGATTTATCTCAACCCTTCTTAGGACTTACATCAAATGAATTTTCTGCCCTGGCCAGCAAAATTGATGTAATTTACCACAATGGTGCATCAATCAATCTGGTTTATCCATACTCTGCACTAAAAGCAGTAAATGTTTTGGGTACTCAAGAAGTATTGAGATTAGCTTGCTTGGTGAAGATAAAACCAGTGCATTTTGTTTCAACTGTCGCCGTTTTATGTACGCCTTCTTACTATCAGGTAAAAGCTGTTTACGAACACGACAAACTTGAGAATGGCAATGAACTTACACAGGGATACGATCGAAGTAAATGGGTTGCTGAAAATTTAGTTATGAAGGCCCATTCTAGAGGGCTACCTGTTTATATTTATCGACCGGGATTCATCACGGGAGACAGCAAAACAGGTATTTGCAATACTGCCGATTTAATCAGCATAATGGTTAAAGGCTGCATTCAAATGGGAAAAACACCTGATTTAGACATCCTGTTAGACATGACTCCGGTGGATTATGTCAGCCAAGCGATTGTTCATTTATCCAAACAAAAAGAATTAGTGGGAAAAGCTTTTCATTTAGTTAATCCTCATCCTCTTTCTTGGAATCAGCTTTGCGATTGCCTTGGCTCTTTTGGCTACTCCCTTGAACGCATTCCTTACCAACAGTGGCACTGCGAGTTATTACAACTTGTTGATAATTCACCAGAAAATGCTTTGCATCCACTGGTCAGCCTTTTCTCTGATGAAACCGTATCTGCACAGACGATTACACTTCCTTGCTTTGATTCTCAAAACGTGATCGATGGTTTAGCTGGTAGCTGCATTAGCTGTCCACCTATAGATGAAAGATTGTTAAATACTTACTTATCGTACTTACTGAAGTTTAGACTAACCGCGCCTTATACCAATTCTCTAAATGCCGACTACAGATAACGCCTCCAATATACACCGGTTTCCGCTGTTATGAGGTCCAATAAAATATCATTGTTGTAGTCAAACCGTCGGAAAGCGTATTCTCTCGATCTCCGGCAAAAAATAGTGCAGGCTCATTTAGCAGAAAAGATGCTAATTAGGAAAGTAGCTAAGCTGTTGTACCTTTAAATAGGGTATAATAAAAAATGAGTTTAGTCAATCTCTACAAAAATGCCAGCTAAAAA
>NZ_JAUBPS010000169.1:0-1474 GCF_036700865.1 Microcoleus sp. S13C4 | reverse complement strand
TAAGAGCATCTCAATCAGCCTTGACAAAAGCACTTGAGAATTTGCATCATATAGTCATTGTTCATTGCGGCCCGTTTGATTTTTTGTCGCAGGCTACGTTGGAGAGTTGTCTCTTGGTTGAGCGCATTGAGTGCAAGCCGTCTTACCAGAGCGAAGTTCTGAGGACTGTTTAACGAGCGAATCCGGGATTTATCTTCATTAAAAGTCACATCTAAACTCCAATGCACTTGGTTTTCAATGCCCCAATGTTGACGAATAGCACGACCATTTAGCTGAGCATCTACTGGTAAAGAACTTAGGTAAAATTGCACCTCATGAGTGGTTTTGTTCCACAGATGACGAACTCTTTCGACGATAACAATAGTATGCAATCCTGCCCATTTTTCTTGCTTGTAAAGTCCTCCTAATTGGGCAACTGATACCGCCCATACTTTTCGAGTTTCGACGCGATGATGACCCTTTTCGGTTCGGGAATCATAACTCATTTCAACTCCCATGAATCCCTGAGTTTTTGCAGTATCAAACCAGTCTTTAACTTGATGATAAAGGGTGGGATGATTGCTTTTTAGTGCCACGACATAATCGGCTTTTTTGTGACGAATCAGTCGAACTATTTCTGTTTGAGTCCCCATCGCATCAATGGTGATAATCGCTCCGGAAATGTCGATTAATTTTAGTAGTGCTGGAATAGCTGTGATTTCATTGGAGTGGTCTTCAACTTTGACTTGCCCGAGTACCAAACGCTGTTCGCTCGCCCAAGCTGTCACTAAATGTAAGTTTTTTAAACCTTTCTCTCGATCGTAAGAACCTCGCAAACTTTTGCCATCTATCGGGATAATTTCTTGCAAGACGGAACCCATAATTTGTTGCAACCATTGCGATAACTTCTGCTCTAAAACTTTCGGGTCGAGCTTTTCAAATACACGACGAAATGTATCATCGCTTGGTATCCCATTGGGTAATTCTAAAAATTCTTCTAACCATTGCTGCTTGCTGAGTCCATAATTTTCGATGTCTTCCCACCCGACAGCGCCGGCGATCGTAGCTAATATGGTAATGACCAGAATGTCTTTAAGTAAATGTTGTTTGGTTCGGTCTACTCTCGGATCTGGTAGATCGTTAAAATAAGTTGATAAGCCCATTTGTAAGTCTTGCAGGTCGATGGGTCCTGGCCGGGAGCTCGTCGGCGATGATTTGGGCTGATTCACAACACGAGCGAATCCTTTCTCCATTGTTTTTTCCTCACCCTTCGTGACTGATATGAAGCAGTATTATAGGACGCATTTGACATCTTTAAGGCTGCGGGTCGAGCGCCCGTGGTGATTCGAGCGCCCGTGGTGATTCGAGCGCCCGCTACGAGCATCACTTACACGGATCGGGCGATCGTCACAAGACCTTCAATGGATTCTCAAGAACCGTTATTGACTGGATACTCCTTCATATCTTGCCCTTAAAGTCAAGTACAATTTATACC
>NZ_JAUBPS010000168.1:0-1475 GCF_036700865.1 Microcoleus sp. S13C4 | reverse complement strand
TTTTAGCTGGCATTTTTGTAGAGATTGACTAAACTCATTTTTTATTATACCCTATTTAAAGGCACAACAGCTTATCATTATTTTTGAGATAGGCAAGCGTGTAACAATTATGCTGCCTATTTTTTTTTAGCACACATTGGCTCAATCCTTACAAAGGTATGGGTTTCAGGCTGGTTGTTACCCCCCCAGGGTTTTCAATATATTTTTTAACAATCTCTTCCGAGGCGTTACCCACTGTGCCGTAAAAATACAGCCTCTTTCATGTATATTTAGTACGCTGCATTCGGTAGAGAAGCAGAAAAAATGAAAATTTATGCGATCGAGTTTCGTAAAAAAATAGTTAAAGCCTATGAATCCTTTGCTACATCAGTTAGGGCGCTGCTGAAGTGTTGGGCGCGTAAATACAATATTAACACATCCTGATAGCTCGTTTGATAGGAAAAACTTTTTGTTATTCTACATCAGGCAGCAAGTTGCTCAGACATTCCCTTGGATTATTAATTCACTATCTAAAATTTGCTAATCTTCCGATGCCCTATCAAAATTAAAGACATTATTTTGGTCGTAGGCGATCGCCGACGTTGTTTAGTGATACCCTAATTCAGAAACGGCTTTTTATATAGTAATGTAATCGAGGCGATCAACGATCTTCGATTTGCCGTAAATGTCGCCAGATTTCTTGATGACATACGTGCCAAAAATACATGGCTAAATTCAGAAGAGCTAATAATTTAATGCCATCTTCTAATATCTCGTGTACTCCTTCACTTGGCAATTTTAAAGGATCCGCAAACCGCGAGATAGCCAACAATAGGAATGCTGCGACTAATGACAGGTAAGGAGTGGTTTTGATGTATCGCCAAAACTTAACTCCGTAAAAAAAAACAGCACTACCATAACACAAATAAACTAATTTTTTAGATATTCCCAAAGTAGAAAGAATCAAAGTCATCCGAAACCTGTCATCCAGGAAAAAAACTCCCATTAGTAAAGCACTAAAAAATAAGAATATCCCCGCTCGACTGCGTGGATCTTTCTGGCGCAACACTCCGAAAGTAAATGCACAAATTGCGACTGGGATGCACCACAGGATTTCGGAAACTCCCGTTAGAAGGCCTTCGTAAGGGAACACGTAATTAAAAGGATCCCTAAACAAACGTGCAACTCCGTCTCCCTGGTGGTTGAGTTTGCCGTATACGCTCAGCCCGCCCAAAATCAGAACAGTCAGAATGTTGAAAGGAGCTAAAAACGGTACACTAAAAAAGTGTTTTTTGAAAGCTTCTAAAAAATTTGACAATCGGGGAATGTGAGCGAATAAAGGTAGGTGCTTCATAAAAAATGTCTCCAAGCAATAGATTTGGTGTAATTGCTCAACTAGGGGAAAAAATGGAGCCATCTAATAGAGAGAGCTTGTTGAATAGATTGATAAGCAGTTAAACCTTGACGCTTCCCAGTATTGACAACTGAACGAACTG
>NZ_JAUBPS010000167.1:0-1497 GCF_036700865.1 Microcoleus sp. S13C4 | reverse complement strand
CATTGGTGACAAGTTAAGGCTCAAAGCCCGTTGTCAAGGGAATTTTCGGTGGTGGCTCAAAGAACAAGGGCTCCCCAGTGCGGACGGTCTGGGGAAAGGGAGCGATAATCAACTTAACCTTGGGTTTTCGTTGAGCTTTGACAATCCCTAAATCTCGATTTTCCGGAGCGGCAAAATACTTCACGGGGTCAGCAGCTAATCCCTTGTGATGAGCCACTTGAAAATGATACAGACCTCGATAAATCATCTCCAAAGAAATGCTCTCAAATTCCAGGGACATCTCGTCAGCCACGGCATCTCCTAAATCTACCAACAGGCCATAAAACAGCCAAGTTCCCCAAATCTGTAACTTGATGCCATTCAGGGAACCCGTCCATAAATAACTGAGTCCTAACAGCCGTTTTACTACGTTAAATGCCTCTTCAATCCGCCAGCGCCGTCGGTACAAATCCGCCACCACATAGGGCGGGAGAATGGCTGGGTCGAGTACAGAGGTCAGGTAAGAATGCCAGGTGTTCCCCGAACGCACTTCTATCAAACGTAAGGTGATAAATGGAGTCTTTTTCGTTCCCGAACCCAGACGCACTCGGCGGTCTCGCAGACTATAGGTGTTGGTCAACACTGCCTCGACTTGTATCGTCGCTCGTTTTTTGAGTCTGGTAATTAAATCCACGCCTTGTTCTCTCAATTGATGCCAAAATTGAAAGTGATAGAACCCTCTATCTAGTAGCAGTAAGGTCTGGGGTTTGACTAATGCTAACAGGTCTTTCTCCCAGGAGGTGTCCGAGGCTCTGGGATTTTCGTCAAATCCAATCTCGATCGGCAAGCGGGTGATTAAATCGATGACTACTGTCATCTTTCCGGCTAATTGACCTTTGGGGAGAGTTTCTAAACTTTTGAGTTTCCGAAATAGAGCTTCTAGGGTTGAACTGTCGGCGATCCAAATCTGCTCAAAGCAGCGACGGGCAAACTGTGTACTTTCGGGTTCAAGACGGCGAGTTCGTAAGCACCAAGCCTGTCTCAGATGGGGCAACAATTCTTTGAAAACTCTCTCGAATAACTCGGCCCGAAAGGTCAAAAATCTTTGAGAAAGAGCTTGTTGACTTACCTGTGTGGGGGGACACCATAAAAAACCTTCTCTTCCTAAGATGCGGCTTAATTCCCGGACTCCTGCCACATCTCGCCACAGTAGAGTCAGGAGCGCTGCCACCATCAATGGTAGGTTGAGTATCCGGTCTCTCAACCCCAGTCGGCGGTAGTAATTTTCTTGAGCGGTAATGGCGGGCATGACCAAGGCTTCGAGTTGGGCAGCGACCACTTCGTCTTCGACCATCGGTCGTTGGCTGTTCTTGGCATGGTCTCTGTTGGTTTTTCGGTTTCGGCTCATGGGGACTCACTGTGCCTCAATGACTTGTCCAGTCTGAGTTTCACACATTTTTTCCCTCAAGGATAGTTCCCCCTTGACAAACCTCTTTCTTCCTTAACTTGTCACCAATG
>NZ_JAUBPS010000015.1:0-104191 GCF_036700865.1 Microcoleus sp. S13C4 | reverse complement strand
GATCGCTGGCATTTATAATTATGAACTTTCTTTAAAGACTAAATTAGAGATCGCCTGAGACTTTCGCAAGAGGTCTAGTATGACAGTGCGAGCACTCTGTCGGAATTGGGCTTCTCGGATTTCAACCGCGCTTTGATAAAAATATCATTTATCAGGCTTGTTAGGCTGTATTTCACAAGCCTGATAAATGGTATAGCAAAACCATTTGATTTGTAAACAAGCGATTCAATCATCACAAGCGTTTCAGGTTGTTCTACATTCATGACTCAAATAGACTTGCTATAGCAATGAACCGATCGATAAATATAAAATTTACTCTCAAAAATTTGGTAAAAACGCAAAAACTGGCAAAAGCAGTTGAGCTTGGTCTGCGGGACAATACGCTCAGAGTTTCTCTAGAAATTAAAGCAAAAATCTGCCATCTTTTCTTTACTACTAAACCCACAGCAAAAGCAGTCGGTTTTGGGTGATCTCTCACTCGCGATATTATTGTCGAACAACACGGTGGCACTTTAAAGGTAGAAAGTGAAATGGGAGTTTATACGGAATTTGTCATTACTTTGCCCAAACTTTAATCCTCGTGAGCGGCCTTTGTATTGATCGAGCTTGAAATACCTTTACTTTAGCCAAAAATGTGATACCCTAAATATTTATCTCATCTAAAATTTTTACAGTTGTCAAAAATCGGGCAAAAAGTCTCCGCGCGTGCGGAAGCTATCCCGAACGCGCGTGCGAACCCATTGCGGTAGGGAATAGCCCTTGAGTTGAGCCAATTTAACCATAGCCTGCAACTACCTCAACTGTTTGACCTAAAACTAACCTTTGATGCGGTGAATTTTAATCAGTTAAAAAAATCCAATCCCTCGCAGGAAGTAACGAGAATGCAAGGACAAATTTCTCAAGTTTTGGCGGGTACAAAACCCTGTATACAATATAATTTAGGACAGATAAATCGAGAATAACGAAAACTCTACAAAAGGCGCTCATCTCTATTTAAATTTGTTTAAATATAGGCGAGCGCAACAGGATATGGGATCGCCAAACAAAGGAAACCATTGTTTGAGTTTGCGGTAATAATAAAAAGGTGACAATTGCAACCGAAGGCGAGCCAAAAAAAGGTCAAAATTAGTCAGGGACGCTCCTCTCGAACGCACAATGGAACCGGGTTTCTTGTTTCCACTTTCGGAGTTTGCCTGACTTAATTACGTTGACAAACCGGGTTTATGTGTAAGTTGTGTTACCATAACTATCAATTATTGACAATTTATTAAGTAGCAAATTATGCCACTTTTCCAGTAAATATACGGCAGCTAAGATGGTCGATTGACCTCCAAATAGCGAAAAAATACGGAAATGCAGTGTGAGTAGCTGCTAAGTGCTAGCAGAAGGAGGAAAATATGTTGTTTGCCTTTTTGAGTTACCAGGCTCAACTTGCAGATCACTATTGAGATGTCATCAACCTTGATAACAAACCCCAAAATAACTAAATAAAAAGCATTATGTTTCATGAATATCTGTATCACGAAGTAATCAACCTGCGCGACAAACTCGCTCACCTAGAAAGAGAAACGCAGTCTCAAACCTGGTTCAAAAAGCTGCAAGCGCTCATGGGAGTTATTAGCAAAATTCGTGAATCCCTAGACTTAGAAACAATATTCAAAATCACAGCCACCGAAGTTCGGCAACTCCTCAATGCCGATCGAGTCGTCGTCTACCGTTTCCTCCCCGAATCGGAATGGAACGAAGGCGAAGTAGTCTCCGAAGACGTACTTCCCCAATACAGCCCATCCTTGGGCGCAAAAGTCCACGATCGCTGCTTCGGCGAACAATTTGCAGCAAAGTACCAAAAAGGGTACGTTCAAGCTGTCAGCGACATCTATAAAGCCCGGTTGAGTCCTTGTCACCTCAACATCCTCAAGCGATTTCAAATCCGAGCCAACATAGTGGTACCGCTGCTGCAAGGGCAACATTTGTGGGGATTGCTGTGCGTTCACTCCTGCGGCCAACCCCGCGAGTGGCAGCAAGACGAAATCGAATTTGCCAGACAAGTAGGTGACCATTTAGCAATCGCAATTTATCAGGCCGAACTGCACTTGCAAACCCAGAGGCAGTTAGCAGAAATCGAATCCGCGCAGCAGAAACTCCGCGACAGCGAGCAAAAATATCACCAAATTCTCGATTCGATCGCCGATCTAGTATTAGTCAAAGGCCCTCAATCAAAAATCGTCTGGGCTAATAAAGCATTCCGCGATTATTACGGCATGACTCAAGAGGAACTTCAAGGAATCGTAGATGCACCTTTCTCCGCTCCCGACCATACTCTCCAGTACATTAAAGATGACGCCTTTGTATTTGAAACCGGACAGACTCTAGAAATTTCCGAAGAACCGATCACGCGGCACGATCGAGAAGTGCGGCTGTTCAGCACCGTCAAAACACCCATCCGCAACGAAGACGGCCAAATCGTCATGACAATCGCCGTCTCCCGCGACATGACCGAACGCAAAAAAACAGAAGAAGCCGTCAAAGCCAGTGAAACCAAATACCGCAGCCTGGTAGAAACATCCCAAGACATGATTTGGTCGGTGGATGCGATCGGGCGCTACACCTTCGTCAACCCAGCAGTTAAGTACATCTATGGTTACGAACCAGAAGAAATGCTCGGTCGGCCGTTCTCCGACTTTGCGACCCCAGAACAAAGCCAGAAAGATTTAGAAGTTTTCGCCCGCCTGTTTGCCGGAGAATCAGTTTTCCAGTACGAATGCACCCACATCGCCAAAGACGGCAGCATGAAACATTTGATGTTTAACGCGATCGCCGTGTTCGACGAAACTGGCAACTTCCTCGGCACCACCGGTACAGCCACCGACATTACCGATCGCAAGCGCGCAGAAGCAGCCTTACAACACGCCAACGCAGAACTAGAGCGCAGAGTAGAAGCACGCACGGCCGAACTGCGCCAGACTTTTGCCGCCCTCAGTGCCAGCGAAGCCAGGTTCCGGACGATCGCGGCCACCATCCCCGGAGCTCTGTTCCAATTTTGCAGCAGCCAGGGAGTGTGGAGAGTTGACTACATGAGCGATCGCATCTTCGATATTACCGGCGTCACAGCAGCAGAAATGATGCGAGACATTAGCTGCTTCATTTCCCGTATCCACCCCGAAGACTTGGAAAGCCACCTCGCTTCCGTCAACGAAGCCGTAGAAAATCTCTCTCCCTGGCACTACGAAGGGCGGTTAGTCAAGCCCGACGGTGAGATTCGCTGGTGGCAGGGCGACTCCATGCCCACCCGCAACGAGAGCGGCGAAATAATATTTTGCGGCGTTCTGCTCGACATTACCGATCGCAAAGTTGCCGAAACCGCCATCCGCAAAAGCCAGCGGCAGCTCAAAGAAGCCCAGAGACTCGCCCACGTCGGCAATTGGGAACTCGACGCAGCAACCGAAACCCTCACTTGGTCGGAAGAACTTTTCCGCATCTTCGGGCTCGAACCGGCAGCCTTTGCGCCCAACTTAGCCGAACAGGTCGCTCAGATTCATCCAGAAGATTTGGAATTGTGGCAAACTCAAGTGCAACAGGGACTCGCAACAGGCATCCCTTTTGATTTTGACTTTCGCCTGTACCGTCCCGACGGCACGCTGCGATACCTGAACGCCGTAGGCCGCGCTGAAACCGATGCCAGTGGCAAAGTGCTAAAATTGTTCGGTACGGCGATCGACATTACCGATCGCAAAGCCGCCGAAGCAGCACTACGGCAAGCAGCAGTCGAGTTAGAAGACAGAGTGAGCGATCGCACGGCCGAACTTTCCCAAGCAGTCGCCCAGTTAGAACAAGAAATTGGCGATCGGAAAGAAGCAGAAGCAGCGCTACAAGTTTCCGAACAAAACCTGCGAACCATATTTAACAATGTCTACGATGCTATCTTCATTCACGATGTAGAAGGCAACATTCTCGATGTCAATAATCGAATGTTAGAAATGTATGAAGTGAGCCAGGAACAAGCAACAAAATTATCAATTAAAAACGACTATTCAAGCGCCGACAATCCCCTGGAACAAACGGGAGAACTTTGGGAAAGAGTATTAGCCGGCGAAACACCCCGTGTGGAATGGAAAGCGAGGCGTCCCAACGACGGTTCAACCTTTGATGTAGAAATTGCCCTGTCCAGAATTCATCTCAACGGCAATCTCAGCATCATTGCCAACATCCGAGATATTAGCGATCGCAAACAGGCAGAAGCAGAACTGCAACAGGCTCAACATTTTATGGAATCAGTTCTCAAAACCATACCCGTCGCAGTAGTGGCCAAGGAGGCCCAAGAACTGCGGTTTGTACTGTGGAACCCGGCCGCCGAAGAGTTGCTTGGTTTCAGTGCAGCAGAAGTTATGGGCAAAAATGATTACGACTGTTTCCCAACAGAACAAGCTGATGTTTTCACCGCCAAAGACCGGGAAGTGCTCAACTGCGGGCAAATTGTAGACATCGCCGAAGAAGATATTGAAACTGGCCAAGGAGAATCGCGGATATTTCACACCAAGAAAACAGCAATACTCGATGCTGATGGCAAACCGCAATATCTATTAGCTGTCACCGAAGACATTACCGATCGCAAGCGGGGAGAAATTGCCTTGAGGCGATCGTCAGCGCAACTCAAGCAGCAGGCCGAGCGAGAAAAATTGCTCAACAACCTCACGGCTCAAATCCGCAATTCCCTCGACTTCGACAGCATCGTTACAGTCGCAGTTAAGGAAATTCGCGCTTTCCTGCAGATCGATCGTTGCAATTTTGCCTGGTATCGCGACGACGGAGAGGAGCCTTTCTGGGAAATTATTAAAGAATCTCGCCTTCGGGAACTTCCCGATTTAACAGGTAGCTATCAAGCTTCCGACTTCGGTCCTGTGGGAGAAAAAGTATTGCAGATGGAAATGCTGCGGGTGGATGATGTCGAAACAGTCGCAGATCCTGTTTGGAAACAAATCGTTCGATCGATGGGCTACCAATCTGTATTAATCATTCCCATGCAGGCACTTTCTGGAGTAATAAGTGCAGTTAGCTGCTCCTCCTGCTCTTCTGTACGACCCTGGAGCGACAGCGAAGTAGAATTGTTGCAAGCGATTACAGTTCAATTGGCGATCGCCCTCAACCAAGCCGATCTTTACGCCCAAACTCGCAATAAAGCTCTCGAATTAGAGCAAACGTTGCAGCAATTAACCAGCGCTCAATCGCAGTTAATTCAAAACGAAAAAATGTCATCTCTCGGTCAACTTGTAGCAGGAGTCGCCCACGAAATCAACAACCCAGTTAACTTTATTTACGGCAATCTCACCCACGCCAACGACTATACTCAAGACTTGCTGCACCTGATCGAACTTTACCAAAACCACTATCCCGATCCAGTCCTGGAAATTCAAGAGGAAGTAGAAGCTATTGAACTCGACTTTCTGATGGAGGACTTGCCGAAACTGCTTTCCTCAATGAAAGTCGGTGCAGACAGAATTCAGCAAATCGTGGCATCTCTCCGCACATTCTCCCGAATGGACGAAGCCGAAATGAAAGAAGTCAACATTCATGACGGCATAGATAGCACCCTGATGATTTTGCAGCACCGGATCAAAGCCAAACACAATCATCCAGAAATTGAGGTGATTAAAGAATACGGCAATTTGCCGTTAGTAGAATGTTATGCCGGACAGTTAAATCAAGTATTTATGAATATCTTGAGCAATGCTTTAGATGCTTTGGAAGAAAGAGACTCGCGGCTTTCTGCCGCTCAAATCTGCAAAAATCCTAGTATTATTTCCATCAAAACTGAAATGCTGGCTCCCGATCGAGTGAGCATTCGGATTGCTGACAACGGCCCGGGAATGACAAAGACTGTCTGCCATCGACTTTTTGACCCATTTTTTACCACTAAACCTGTGGGAAAAGGCACGGGGATGGGCTTGTCGATTAGCTATCAAATTGTTACAGACAGACACAAAGGTTCGCTGAAATGTACTTCTTCCCCGGGACAAGGTACAGAATTGGCGATCGAGATTCCGCTCAAAGCTAATTGAAAAGTTGTAATTTGTAATTGGTAATTTGTAATGGGCAATTGGAAATTGGGAAAGCGTTATGGTGCGTGAGTTGGGCAATTATCAATCATATCAAATCCGCGCTTCATCGTCATGATAAAATATAGTCAATAGTCAACAATCACGGAAGGTGCAACCGGAATTGCTCTAATTCATCGGCGTGAATCTGTGTTTATCTGCCCTCATCGGCGGTTTTAAAAACAGAGTTTCTTCACCCCAGATACCAATGGATTAACGCGGATTAACGCAGATGAAGAACATAGATATATGAATAATTCCGATCTAACAGATTTGATATCATCACCGAAAATCTAATTTTGATGTACCATTTATTCCCTGGTGCATCAGTTTTGAAATTGTGAGTTTGTAGCAAAAATGTCTTCACCGGGTGAGGCACCATTTACCAATCTATACCTCACTCAGTCCATAATTGCTCTATTACCGAGATTTATCAGCATTTCTGTCACTGCGGAACTGTCCAAAGGTTTAGAAAACCAATATCCCTGAGCTAATTCGCAATCTAGTTCTCGAAGCTGTGCTAACTGTTCGCCTGTCTCCACACCTTCGGCGATCGCATTCAATCCCAAATTGTGAGCCAAAGTTACGATCGCGCGCACAATCTGCAAAGGCTGACCCCCGTCGTCACCATTTTCGACAGCCCCCAACCGGCTCACAAAAGATCGATCAATCTTCAGTGTATCCAGCGGAAAACGGTGCAAGTAACTCAAAGACGAATAGCCAGTACCGAAATCGTCGATCGACAATCGAATATTTCTACTTTTTAATTGGGCTAGCACAATATTGGCTTTCTTCACATTTTCCACGAGCGCGCTTTCAGTAATCTCCAATTTTAAACAGCTTGGAGCGCAGCCTGTTTCTGCTAAAATGTCATCGATTTCCTCGATTAGATTCGGCATACCTAACTGTTTAGGAGAGAGATTGACGCTCATTGTTAATTGCGAAGGAGCAATAATTGGTAATTTAAAATTCGGAATTGGTACCTGGGAACTTGTACTGAACGTAGCCGAAGTATTGGTAATCGGGAATTGGGAATTGGTAATAGCGGAGTGGAAATCGGTAATCGGGAATTGGTAACTGGGAATTGGTAATTTTTGAGCGATTCTTTCTTCCCTGTGACCAATACTGGAGCTACGCTCAGTAAAAGTTCCGTGTTCCTCATTCCCTGTATCTGTTACATCAGTTAAATCCCCTACATTGCCCGTTGCCCTCTTCCCTGTTGTTACCCTGAGCGAAGTCGAAGCGCCTTCTTCCTTTTTGTTACCTTGAGCGACTTGCCCAGACTGAAGCCGAAGGGAGTCGAAGTGCCTTGTTCCGACTTCCATTGGACTTCTTCCATGTTCCTCGGTTAACATTTCTTGCCAAATCCGCAATTGCTGACAAGCTTCCCGCAGCACCCAGGCTCCCAGAGGCACGATCAAACCTGTTTCTTCAGCTACAGGAATAAAAGTAGACGGCGGAACTAGACCCCGAAGCGGGTGGTACCAGCGCACCAAAGCCTCAAAACCTTCGATCGCACCGCTGGCGATCGAAACAATCGGTTGGTAGTGCAACATAAAGTGCGAACATTGATCCTTGCTCTCTCCTAATTCCTCCTTGCCCAAAATAGCCAACCGCAGATCAGTTTCTAACTGCAACAGCGACATAGTGTGGTCGTGCATCGCCAAATTAAACACTTCGTGCCGGGCCTTACCCAAAGCTTTAGCGCGGTACATAGCAATGTCAGCATCGCGTAGGAATTCTTCCGGGTGAGTGTACGAATTCGAGTGGCCACTGTCGGCTCCTTCGCCTCTACTGAAAACAATGCCAATGCTAGCGGTGGTAAATACTTCGTGCGCTTCGATATGAAACGGCTTAGTCAGTTCTTTTTGTATTTTTTTAGCTGCTAGGATAGCGTCGCTGAGGCTGGGAATGTGGTCTAGCAGAATGGTGAATTCGTCTCCCCCCAGCCGGGCGACGGTATCAGAAACCCGGACGCAGGTTTGCAGTCGCTCCGCGAGGGCGATTAGCAGTTTGTCGCCTAAAACGTGTCCTAAAGAATCATTAACTACTTTGAAGCGGTCTAAATCTAGGAAAAGTAAACCAAATTTGTAATCGGGGGACTGATTGGCTCGGCGGATGGCTTGTCCTAGCCTGTCGATGAACAAAACGCGGTTGGGCAAACCCGTCAGCGCATCGTGAAAAGCCCCGTGCAGCAGTTGCTGTTCTACTCGCTTGCGCTCGGTGACATCTCGGATGATAATCTGGGCAGCCGTTGAGCCTTGATAAGTAGCCGGGATGCCGGCAACTTCAACGTCTATTATTTGTCCGTCGAGCCGCATCAGTTTTTGTTCGGCAAGGTCGAGCGGCTGATTTTCTTGCTCGACTAGCCGAATGCGCTCTCTGGCTGTTTCCACATAGTTTGGATGGACGAAATGCAATACCGGAAAGCCGATGAGCGCCTCGGGAGAGTTCGCACCGAGGAGTTTAGCGCCTGCAGCATTGATGTAGGCGATTTTCCCTTGACTGTGAACGGCGATTGCTTCGGGAGATAGTTCTACTAAACGGCGATAGCGTTCTTCACTTTCTTTGAGAGATACTATCAACTCGCATCGCTCTTTTTCAGCCTGCTGGCGTTCGACTTCCATTTTGTGAACCGCCAGAATTTTGCCAATGCTTTGAGCCATTAATTCTATAATTTCTATTTCCTCATACTTGAACTTTCTTTTTTTTATTTCTGGCGAACTAAAACTTAAAGTTCCGTAGGTTTTATTGTTAACAAATATCGGCGTTCCGATGTAAGATTCTGATTTGCAGCTTTGATAAGCTGGATGTTCGCGCATCTCTATGTCTGCTCCTATATGAGAATACGCAACTGTTTTGTTGAGCTTAATGACTGCGGCGCAGTAAGTATCGCTGAGGTTCAATTCTAAGCCTCGCACGAAGTATCCTAAATCTGTTTTCGCTGCTTGGACAATAAAAGTTTCGCTCTCAACTTCAGCCAAGATCCCTATAGAAAGTCCAAACATCAAACAGCCTGCTGTTAGATAATCGTCAACCAGTTCTTCAAAGTTTTGATAATGATAAGTTGTAATCCGGTGCAAATGTTTGAGATTAGCGCTAAAAGCTGCTAAAGCTTGAGAATTTAAAAATAATTCTTCTTCCGATCGCTGGCGGTCGGTAATGTCTGTTTGTACTCCAATAAAGTGGGTTAAGTGTCGCCGCGAGTTGTAAATCGGAGCGATCGATAGTTCGTGCCAAAAAGGCGTGCCGTCTTTCCGAAAGTTACGCAAGATAACTTGAGCTTCTCTGCCTTCTTCAATCGCAATTCGCAATTGTTTGGCAGCGGGAGTGTCAGTGTCTGTCCCCTGCAAAAATCGGCAATTTTTCCCCATTAACTCGTCTCTGCCATAACCAGTAATCCGCTCAAAACTGGGATTGACATAAATAATCGGATTATCTGCAACGGTCGCGTCGGTGATTGCAATGCCGTTGCTGCAACTTTCGATCGCCCGTTCCATCATTTGTAAGCGCTCTTGCGATATAATTCGCTCGATCGCCGCAGCTAACACGTTGGCGATCGCTTCTACAAAATAAACGTCATCTTGACTGAAAACCCGCCTTTGGCTGGTATGAACCCCCAAAATGCCCCAGGCCTGCGAGGAGGAACTGTTCGTTGGTTCTGCTTGTCCCCAGTTGCTCCCCAGTCCTCGATTGGCGGGAATGATCACAGTAACGCCGCTGACAGCCCGGTGGTTGTGCAGCAGTGGCAACTCGCTAAAGCGCGTTTCCACCCGCAAATCTTCGACGATCGTCGGTTCACCCACTAGCAATGTGTAACCGGCTTGCGATCGGGCAGAAGCGGCAACAGTAGCGCTGCCGACAAGGCCCGGCTGCCAGCCAACCCCCGCTCGCAGCATAAAAGCATGACCAGAGGGCAACAGTTCTAACAACTGACAATAATCAACGTCCAGGGTTTGAGCAATTAAAACCGCAGCTTTGTCCATCAGTGCAGATAAATCGGTTTCGGCCAGAGCCTGCTGCCCCAAGTAAGCGACGGCCGCTTGCTGGCGGGCCCGCAAGTGGATTGACGTGAGCAATTCCTGCTCCTTCGCGGCCGCTCGCTTGCGATCGGTAATATCGCTGAACACCGACAGAACAGCTTTTCCTGAAACCAATGTCAGATACTGCATCGATACACTTGCCCAAAACAGCGTACCGTCAGCTTTTTTAAGCCGGACTTCTGTCTCGCGGACGTGTTCGTTGCGGGCGAGCCGCACCAGCAGTTCCTGGCGCTCTGCGGGGTTGTGGTAGAGCATTTCGGCTTTTTGGCGCTCGATCGACTTGAATGCTGTGAACCCGAAAGCCTGACGGCATAAATCGTTGCTATAAAGAATTGTGCTGTCCGCCAGACTGCTGACGATCAGGGGCATCGGCATCGAGTGGGCGATCGTCAGCAGTAATTCTTTGGTTCCTTGCGACTCTTTGTACAAGTCTGGCTTGGAGGCCCAGCCGTGACAGTCTTCAGAGTTTTTAGGGATAAAATTTTCCATTATTTAATCGATCCATTAGCAGGACAACTTTTTTAAACTTGTGGTAAATGACGATTTCAGGTGCAGAGGACGATCGACGGTAGCCCACAACACATTAATCTTAACCAGAACAATGCAACCGAACGGCCCTAAACTGCTCGCTGAAGTTCGATCTGGAGCTCTCCGAGTCGAGAGCACATCTGTCTTTGGTATGACAATCTACTGTTTTTAAAGTTGCGTTAAGTTTTTATAAGAGCGAGGTACGTTGCCAAATGTGCAGCGGAAACTCCTAATCTAAAAAGTAAAGTCACCTGCAAACAACCACCGAATACTATCCGAGGAGAGAGGAGAAATGCTTGAATTTTACCGCCGTACCGCTGCCGAACGGGCCACTTTGGGAATTCCCCCGCTGCCACTAGACGCCCAGCAAACCTCGGAACTGTGTGAACTGCTGAAAAATCCGCCGGCTGGGGAAGAAGAAACCTTAATAGAATTATTGCGCGATCGTGTCCCGCCCGGAGTAGACAGCGCCGCCTACGTCAAAGCTGGTTTTTTAACCGGCATTGCTAAAGGCGAAATCCACAGCCCCCTAATTGCTCCTAAATGGGCAGTTTACCTGCTGGGGACAATGATGGGCGGTTACAACGTCCAATCTTTAATCGATTTGCTCAATCCCACTGCCGAAACCGCCATTCCCGCCACAGCAGCCCGGGCCTTGAGCAAAACGCTGTTAGTATTCGACGCCTTCCACGACATTCTGACTTTATCCGATACCAATCCCTACGCCAAGCAGGTCGTCGATTCTTGGGCGGATGCCGAGTGGTTCACCACCCGCCCCCAACTGCCGGAAGTCATTACCGTTACAGTCTTCAAAGTTCCTGGAGAAACCAATACTGACGACTTGTCGCCAGCACCTCATGCTACTACGCGGCCGGATATTCCCCTGCACGCTTTGGCGATGCTCGAAAGTAAGATGCCTGGGGCTTTGCAAACCATTGCACAATTGAAGCAAAAAGGTCATCCCGTCGCCTATGTTGGTGATGTTGTCGGTACCGGTTCGTCACGGAAATCGGCGATTAATTCTGTGCTGTGGCACATTGGCAATGATATTCCGTTTGTGCCGAACAAGCGCAGTGGCGGTTATATTTTAGGAAGTGCGATCGCCCCGATATTCTTTAATACCGCTGAAGATTCCGGCGCTTTGCCGATCGAATGCGATGTCTCCCAAATGGAAACAGGAATGGTAATTACCATTCATCCCTACAAAGGCGAAATCACCAATGAAGCCGGAGAAATCATCTCCACATTCACCCTCAAACCCGACACAATTCTAGACGAAGTTCGCGCTGGTGGCCGAATTCCACTATTAATTGGACGAACTTTAACCGACAAAACCCGCGCAGCTTTAGGACTAGCACCTAGCACTATTTTTACCCGTCCTACAATCCCAGTAGATACGGGCAAAGGCTTCACTTTAGCACAAAAAATGGTAGGCAAAGCTTGCGGTTTGTCCGGCGTTCGTCCCGGTACATCTTGCGAACCAGTCATGACAACAGTCGGCTCGCAAGATACTACCGGGCCGATGACTCGGGACGAATTAAAAGAACTTGCTTGTTTGGGATTTAGCGCCGATTTGGTAATTCAAAGTTTCTGCCACACCGCCGCTTATCCAAAACCAGTTGATGTCAAAACTCACCATGAATTACCCGATTTCATGTCACAGCGCGCCGGCATAGCTTTGCGTCCCGGAGACGGCATTATTCACTCTTGGCTGAACCGAATGTTATTGCCGGATACAGTGGGAACTGGTGGCGACTCACACACTCGTTTTCCTTTGGGAATTTCCTTTCCTGCGGGTTCGGGGTTGGTGGCATTTGCTGCAGCCTTGGGTGTCATGCCTTTGGATATGCCGGAATCAGTTTTAGTGCGGTTTAAAGGTGAATTGCAGCCCGGAGTAACGCTGCGGGATGTTGTGAATGCAATTCCCTATGTGGCGATTCAAAAAGGTTTGCTGACAGTCTCGAAACAGAATAAGAAAAATGTCTTTTCGGGGCGGATAATGGAGATTGAAGGTTTGCCCGATTTGAAGGTGGAGCAGGCTTTTGAATTGACCGATGCCTCCGCCGAGCGTTCTTGCGCGGGATGCACGATTAAATTGAGCGTGGAGACTGTTTCCGAGTACATTCGTTCCAATGTCGCGCTGCTGAAAAACATGGTGGCGCGAGGCTATCAAGATGCGCGGACGATGATGCGCCGGGTGGCGAAGATGGAGGAATGGCTGGCAAATCCGGTGCTGATGGAGGCGGATGCTGATGCGGAATATGTGGAGATAATTGAGATCGATCTGAACGAGATTACAGAGCCCATTGTGGCTGCTCCCAATGACCCGGATAATGTTAAGTTGTTGAGTGAGGTTGCGGGTGATCGCGTTGACGAAGTATTTGTCGGTTCTTGCATGACAAATATCGGTCACTACCGCGCCACTGCCAAGGTGTTGGAAGGTGCAGGGGAAGTGAAAACTCGCCTGTGGATTTGTCCGCCAACTCGCATGGACGAACAGCAACTCAAAGAAGAAGGTTATTACAGCATTTTTGGAGCTGCTGGAGCGCGTACAGAAATGCCCGGATGCAGTCTTTGTATGGGCAACCAAGCGCGGGTTAAAGATGCGACAACCGTGTTTTCAACTTCTACTCGCAACTTTAACAATCGAATGGGCAAAGATGCACAAGTTTATCTCGGTTCGGCGGAATTGGCGGCTGTTTGTTCGCTTTTAGGTCGCATTCCTACAGTCCAAGAATACAATGACATTGTGTCGAAGAGAATCGATCCTTTTGCTGGTGATTTGTATCGCTATTTGAATTTCGATCAAATTGCTGGTTTTGAGGATGAAGGACGAGTGATAGCTTTGGAAGATATGCCTCGCATTGAGGATCTTTTGGGAATTCCCGATGGTGTATTGAGCAAGTAAAAAGGGGGGCGGGCGATAGCCCGCCCTTTGTTTATAATATGAGTAAATGAGAGAAGGGAAAAAAGTAATTATGTCCGAACAAGTTTTAAGCAGCGAAAGCCAAGGGACAGTAAAATCCGCGCCCGAAATTCCTACGGTTGCAGACAAAGAAAGCGATCGCCCCTTAAGCCAGCCCATCGCGGAATTTCTCCGCGTAATTCAGCAAACTCCCAGAGAATATTGGCCGAATTTACTTCAGATGATGCGCTTATTTATGGAAACGGTGACAGTAAAGCCAGTCTTGTCCGAGCCTCCCCAGACACCTGAGAAAATAGACATTACTAAGCTGTCGCTGGAGGAACGGATACAAAGAAATAAAGGTGCAATTGATTTAATCAATTCATGGATAGAGGAGGGAGATGAACAAGAACAAACAGAAACCGCTGAATATCTCCGTAAAGCTTTAGATGAAGACCGCCTTTCTAATCGGCCATTATTCCCATGAGTAGAGTAATAATTCTCGACTCTGGCCCATTAGGAATGGTGACAAACCCTAAAGCATCCTCTGCTGAAATTCAAGAGTGCAAAGTTTGGCTAAACTCTTTAATGCGGAAAGGCGAAATAATAATTCTGCCTGAAATTGCTGACTACGAAGTGCGACGCGAATTGATCCGCGCAGGTAAATTAGCAGGTATTCAACGGCTTGATGAACTGAAATTACAACTTACATACCGTCCTTTGACTACAGAAGTAATGCTTTTGGCCGCTCAGTTGTGGGCGCAAGCAAGAATGAGAGGAAGACCAACAGCAGAAGCCAATGCACTTGACGGGGATGTGATTTTGGCGGCTCAAGCAATATTGGAGGCAAGTGAAGGCAATGAGGTGGTGATTGCGACAACAAATGTGGGGCATTTGTCGCAATTTGTTGATGCTCGCGAGTGGCGACTAATTGAGTAATGTTTAAATCGATCGCACTTACCCTATCCCTGCTATACTTTGAACTACAGATATTTTTACAGACACCGTTAGCGAGATAAACAGCATGGTGGAAACAGTGGACACAATCGAAAAAATTGACGATCGCACACAAACCCGTTTTTGGGGCCAAGTTACAGTCATAGACGCGGGCGATCGTTATAAGATCAATCGCATTGAAGTCAAGCCGGGGCATCACATCAGCACCCAAATGCACTATCACCGCAGCGAGCACTGGGTTGTCGTCTCGGGTACGGCTAAAGTTATCTGCGACGACAAAGAGACGATTCTCATGCAGAAACAATCAACCTACGTTCCCATGAATACTGCTCACCGCGTAGAAAATCCAGGCGTTATTCCCCTGGTGATGATTGAAATCCAAAATGGCGAATACCTCGGCGATGATGACATTATCCGCTTTGCCAAAGATGCTCACGAGGAAGATTGATCTGACATCAAAATATGAAGCAATCGCAGATGGCAGGGGAAAGCGTCGCACACCGGACAATTACCCACGCAGCTACCGCAAACAAGATAAATCCTACAATTAAAAATGTAGGGGCAATTTTAGAATTGCCCCTACATTTTTATATTAAGTTTTTTAAGCACCAGAATTTGATATAGCAATTGGCGATCGTCCTACGGCAAAGAAGCGTTTTTCAAATCTACATTTGCCATATTGGCATCCTTTAAATTAGCACCTGTCAAGTCCGAACCGTTCAAATTTGCACCGTTCAAATTTGCATTCGTCAAATTTGCATCCCGCAAGTTGACTCCCTGTACGTCTATTCCCGACAAGCTGCCACCTCTGAGGCTGACATTCGCTAAATTTGCTAGAGACTGGCGAGCATTTCTCAGATTCGCACCTGCCAAATTGGCACTTTCTAAATTTGCACCGATTAAATTAGCGCTGGTGAGGTTGGTATTTTTCAAAGTGGCAATCACTAAACCCGCCAGACTCAGATTAGCGTGGCTCAAATCAGCACCCTCCAAATTAGCCCCGTGCATTTTAGCCCCAATTAAACTCGCACCTTGCAATTTAGCTTGTTTCAGATTTGCTTCATTCAGTTTGGCTTCGTTCAAATTTGCACCGTTCAAATTTGCACCGTTCAAATTTGCACCGCTCAAATCTGCACCGCTCAGGTTCTTACCAGCAAGCTGCGCTCCTGTCAAGTCACATTGGCTACATTGTTTAGTTTCTAATAATTGCTTGACTTGTGATACGTTTTCTGCCTTTACTCCCGAGGCACAACCCATCACAATTAGCAGCCCTGTTGTTAAAATCCCAAGTTTCATATACCCACCCTCAGCAATATCTCTCTTTTAATAATATCCCCGATTATTAAAGAGGTTAGGGTGATCAGTCTCTTTGATAAACTGTGACAATCATCACCCTATTGTGTACAAACTATGCAATAATTATTGACGTTTCAACTCCTGGAAATTCTTGTAAAGAATTATTGCTTTTTCAGGAACCAAAAAGGAAAAGATTGCGTCGGTTCAAGACGGACGCCGGAGATGCTGTTCTGAGCAAATGTATAGTCCTTATCTTGCCACAGAGGGATGAAAGGTACATCTTTACCCAGTATGTCTTGAATTTCGGCAAACAGGGCTTTGCGGGTTTCAGGGTTTGGTTCTTTTCGTTGCTTGTCGATCAGTTGATTTACCCGATCGCTATAATAAAACGAACCCTGACCTTGACTTTGACCCTTGGAGCAGCCCCCAGCCTCGGAACCCGTGGCACAATCTAAAAACGGCTGGATGTAATTGTCAGCGTCAAAAAAGTCGGCCGACCAATCCACTAAAACCGCAGGATAAATTCCCTTCTCTATGTTTTGAAATAAAGTCGGAGATTCAACGCTGTTAATTTCTACCTGCATTATCCCGTCCATTTTGAGTTTAGCTTGCGCCTCCATCATACTCACCACTAAAGCTCGTTTTGTGGAAGATGAAGCATACCAAATTGGCAGAACGAAAGGATTTGTGGCTGAGTATCCCGCTTTCGTTAAAAGTTCCTTAGCCTTTGTCGTGTTGGCATCGCCGTACAGTTCTTTAAAAACAGGTTTTTGAACGTCAAAGGTTGTGGGAATCAGACTGTAAAGAGGTTGTGCTTGTCCCCGCAGTACGCGCTCATTAATCAGGGGGCGATCCATGACTGCTGCGATTGCCTGTCTGACTTCTAACTTGTCCAGCGGTTTAGACTTGGTATTCAGCGTTATGTAATTAACCGTACTGCTTTCCCCTGCGATTTCCTGCCATTTCCCTTTTTTTGCTCCCTCGTCCAAGCTTTGAACTTGGTCTGCATCCAGAGACAAATAAGCCACATCAACGGCACCAGTCTGAAAAGTATTGAACAAATTTGACGAACTAGAAAGCAGCAAAATGTCAATTCCTTGATTAACCGGCTTTTCCCCCCAATACTTGTCAAACACGTCAAACTTAAGAGAATCGCTGCCGTACTTCGCCAGCTTGTAACGTCCAGTTCCCACAAACGTATCGGGTTTAAATTTACCCTGTCCAATCTCGTAAGCTTTCGGAGAAACCGCACACATACCGGAAAATGTCAACAGGGAAGGAAAAGCAGAAAAAGGCTTTTTGAGTTTAAAAGTTAATTCGTATTCGCCCGTGGCTTTCACCGATTCTACTGCATCGCTCAACAACATAGCCGGACTGCCGCCATTTTTGATAAACCGTTGCAAGGAAAATTCCATTGCTGCGGC
This sequence comes from Microcoleus sp. S13C4, assembly GCF_036700865.1. Lineage (NCBI taxonomy): Bacteria > Bacillati > Cyanobacteriota > Cyanophyceae > Oscillatoriales > Microcoleaceae > Microcoleus > Microcoleus sp. S13C4. The sequence continues at coordinate 86,946 of NZ_JAUBPS010000015.1, read as the reverse complement.
GTTAAACGGTGTGTCGTCGTGAAAAACAACGCCTTGACGCAAGGGGATTGTATATGTCAATCCGTCTTGGCTAACTTTTGGCATTGCTGTCGCTAAGTGGGGGATTAACTTAGTAGTTCCAGACTCGTAGGCGTAGAGAGTGTCGCCCAAATTTCGCAGCAATTGTCCTGATAAGGTTTCGTAACCGTCCGCAGGGTCGATCGTCCGCAATTTCAAGGTTGTGCCAATAGTAATGCGGTTATTAGCATTTTCGCCGCTCGCAGTGACCGATCGACGTGATCCCTGTCCGCAACTTGCAGTTAACAAGCAGCACAGAAAGAACAGAGCTATAGCTTTAATCACTGAAGGTTTTATAAATATTTTAGGCTGCTGCTTGTTAATTCTCATCGTCTTTTTTTGACACTCCAATTTATTGATTATATTATCAGGACTTACGCACTGTTAGACTAGAAACCGGATTTATTGATGGATTCTCCTGTAATACAAATATCGCTGCCTAACCACAGCAACTTAAAAGCTTGGTGATGTTCGATCGGTTTGAGTTCCTTCGGCTCAATTTTTATAGCTTGCGGGGTCATGAGTGTTCTTGCTAAGAAGTGCGGCGATCGTCTTAATTAATTTATCCGGTTCGATCGGCTTTGCCAGATGTCGCTGAAATCCAGCTTGCAAAGCTTGCTGTTGGTTAAACTCCCCCGCATAGGCAGTCAGGGCGATCGCGGGAATCAGCCCACCCCGTTCTGGCGGCAGGGCTCGCACTTGCCGCAACAGCATATAGCCATCCATCCCCGGCATTCCAATGTCGCTCAACAGGACATCTGGCTGGAAATTAGCCAACGCTGTGAGGGCTTCTTGAGGGACAGCAAAACTAACTACCTCTGCACCTGCATCTTCTAGCAAAAAGGAAATCAACTCTCGCATATCCGGCTCATCATCTACCACAAGTATCCGCATCCCGGATAACGGTTCATCCGCAGTCGATCGTTCCGAAAGTCCTGCAAGAGAGTTTTCTTGTCTTACCTTCCCTGATAGGGGCAGTCTTACGGTAAAGGTAGCTCCTAACCCTTCACCCTGGCTCTCTGCCCCAACGGTGCCACCGTGCAGTTCGACTAGATGCCGCACGATCGCCAGCCCCAATCCCAAGCCACCAAACTTGCGGGTTGTAGCGCCATCTTTTTGCCTGAAGTAGTCAAACACGTAGGGTAAAAACTCCCGTGCGATGCCAATCCCTGTATCAGCCACCGTAATTTGAGCCTGATTGCCAACACGAGTCAAATTCACCTCAACGCGCCCCCCGGCTGAGGTGAATTTGACCGCATTAGAAACAAGATTCCAGACAATCTGCTGCAAACGACCCGAATCCCCCAAAATCTGTCCGATCTGAGGCTCTAACACAGTCCGAATATCAATGGATTTGGCAACAGCAGCCAAATTGACGGTTTCGATCGCCGATTCTACAGTTAAAGCTAAATCGACTGGACGAATATTAAGACTGAGCTTGCCTTGGAGAATTTTCGACACATCAAGCAAATCTTCAATCAATTCTGTTTGCAGCTTGGCATTGCGTTCGATCGTCGCTAGCGCCTGTGCAGTTTTGGCCTCATCCAGCTTGCCAGTTTGCAGCAGCTTTGTCCAGCCCAGGATGGGATTGAGGGGCGATCGCAATTCATGGGACAGTACCGCTAAAAACTCATCCTTGATGCGATTTGCCTGTCTTAGCTGTTCCGCTTGCTCCTGGAGTGAAGCATTCAGGTTTGTCCGTTCCAGAGCGATCGCGATCTGGTCACACGTCGATCGCAGCAGCTCGATTTCTGCAGGCGTGAAGTGCGTCCGAGTCCGACTGGCAAATGAGAGCGTTCCTAATAACCGCCCCTGAGCGATTAACGGTTGACCCGCGTAAGCCGTGATGCCCATGTCACAGACGGCTTTAGCATTTGGATGAGTGGAAATTTGGGCTTGATTCAAGACAATTTGCTGCTGCGTTTGGGCAACCAGTCCACAGAGATATTCCCCTAATTCGATCCATGCGATCGCCTGCGCCCTTTCTTCAGAGAGGCCATCGTAGTTTCTCAAATGCAGCATCAAGCGGTTGTCTTTTTCTTCCACCATGAAGTTGTAGTAAGAGTGCAGATCGAGTTGCACAGCAAGTTTGCGGAATAGCGTGTCCATCAACGCCAGAGGCTGTTCTATCTGCATCAGATCGCGGGTAGTTTCATAGAGCAATTGCAGTCGCTCACTTGCTTGCCGTTGTGCGGTCTTGTCCTGTATGATTTTGACAAGTCCCTGCGGACAATCCGCATCATTAAGCAGGGGCATCATCAATCCACTTGCCCAAAAGCGATTCCCATCTTTACAAATATGCCAGCGTTCGTTTTCAGCTCGTCCTTGCATTAGAGCCGTTTGCATTTCGTGTTCGGCTTGTCCTTGTTCGTTATCTTCGGCTGTGAACATCATCCGACTCGGGCAACCAATTGCTTCTGTCTCGGTATAGCCCAACAGGCGTTCTGCCCCTGAGTTCCAACTGGCAATGAGGCCGTTAAGGTCGAGGGTGAAGATCGCATAATCTTTGGCGCTTTCAAAGATCAGACGGAGGCGGGATTCACTCTGGCGCAGGGCTTCCTCAGCTTGTTTGTGGTCTTCAATATCAACACAGGAGCCGATGTAGCCCAAGAACTCACCTTCCAATCCGTACCGAGGAACAGCTTCATACATAATCCAACGGTATATGCCATCAAAGCGTTTCAAGCGATATTCCATCTTGAACGGTTGACGGGCATCAAAGGCAGTCACATAGGTGTGTAAACATCGATCGAGGTCGTGGAGGTAGACTCCTTCTGTCCAACCATTGCCCCTTTCTTGCTCGATCGTCCGTCCCGTAAAGTTTAGCCACGGGAGGTTGAAGTAATTACAGAGTTTATCGGTGCCAGCCATCCAAATCAGCACAGGGGCGGCATCTGCCATCAGCCGGAACCGTGCCTCACTCTCCCGTAGTGTGGCTTCGGCTTGTTTGCGATCGGTGATATCGTTTACCAGTGCTACAAACCCTTCAACTTTTCCCTGGCTATTGAAGCGGGGAACATAGGTTGCATTGACATAACGGGTTACACCATCTTTGTAGGGAATTTGGCTTTCAAAGGTCACTTCCTCTCCTGCCAAAACTTGCTCAACATAAGGACGAATCGCTTCATACCCCGTTTCGCCTAAAACCTCTGGGAGATGCTTGCCGTAGATTTCTTTTGCCTGAGATCCAAACCATTCTTCATATGCTCGATTGGTGAAGCGATAGCGCTGGTCTGAGTCTACAAAGGAAATCAAGGCCGGCACGGCATTGGTGACTAAACGAAGTTCTGCTTCTCGTTGTTGCAATACCTCCTCGGCAAGTTTTCGATCGGTAATATTTCGGAAATAAATGGTAATCCCGTTCGCGGCGGGGTAGGTGTGAACGTCATACCACCGATCGTGATCGGGATAAAACGCCGTCAGTGACAAAGCCACGCGCTCGTTTGCCACGCGGCGATGAACCCGCTCAAACTCGCTGCCCTCGAGTCCTGGGAATTCTTCCCAAAAATTCTTACCAATCAGATTGCCCGGAGTGCAATCTAGCAGAATTTCCGCTGATTGATTCACGTAAGTGAAACGCCAATTCTCATCAAGGGCAAAGAATCCATCATCAATGCTCTCGATAATGTTCCGACTCTGCTCTTCGCTTTGACGCAAAGCTTCTTCGGCTTGTTTACGATCGCTGATGTCAATGAATACGCCCCGCGTCGAAATTAGGATGCCATCAGCGTTGTAGGCGCAATCGCCCTTTGCCAAAATCCAACGAACGGTGCCATCTGCCCATAGCGTCCGATACTCTATTTCAGTATGCGGTTTATTCGCTTTTAGCTCACTGAGGACGGTGTGAACGAACGGGCGATCGTCGTGATGCACGGCTTCTAAAAACACCTGCACCGACATTGCTGTATTGACGGGTAAACCAAACATCGCTTTGGCTTTATCCGTAAAACTCAGCGTGTCAGTTTCTATATCCCAATACCACAAACCAAAATTGCCGCCTTCGGAAGCCAGTCGGAGTTGTTCTTCGCTCTCACGCAACGCCTGGAACGATTGATCGCGCTCGAAGGCGATGCTGGCAACTTGGGTGCCGAACTCGGCGAGTTTATGTTCCCAATCCGTCGGCATCCGCGCCTCGCTAAAGCACAGCATCAGCGACCCCAGAGGTAGATTGTCCTGCCTGAACACGGGCTGAGAATGACACGCTAGAATGCCATGAGCCACACATAAATTTCGCCATGCTTGCGACCAGCGATCGTCGTTGGCAATGTCGGCGCAGGTCACGGACTGACCGCTATACACTGCTTCGCCACACGTTCCAATGCACAAATCGTTAATGGGAGCATCTTGGAGTCCTTCAGCAAAAGACGGTGGAAAGTCTGGAGTAATGGATCGGTTAAAAGTTAACCGCTGAGCATCGGCTAGCAGGAAGCAGGCGCGGGTACCCGGATTGAGCCTGGATACTGAGTCACACACGGCTGCCAGACAGTCGTCTAGCGGCTGCCCGAATGCGATGGACTCTAGCAGTCGTTTCTGCTCGACCAGGAGGAGCTCGGCCTGCTTGCGATGGGTAATGTCAGCAAGCAAAACGGTCAGTCCACTCGACGAAGGGTAAATTCGATGGTCATGCCAACCATTCCAAGGTGAGTAGAGATAATCAAACTGGAGCGGCGTTTGTTCGCGCATTGCCCGATGAAACTGCACGTAAGCATCCGTGTCAACTGCCGCCGGAAATAGCTCCCAAACATTCTGACCCAGAATCGCTGACCGCTGCATTCCAACCATTTCACAGTAGCGATCGTTGGCATAGGTGTAGCGCCAATCGCGATCGAGGATGTAAAATCCATCGTTGATGCTAGAAAGTACCGTTTCTAGCTGTTCTTTTGCCTCAGTTGCCGCAGTTTGTGCTGCTTCGCTCCGAGCCTGCGCCTTGTGTTCTAGCGACCTTGCCTCCTGTAAAGTTTGCAAGGCTGCTGTGGCGTTTTTTTGAGCAGTGCGCCGGGATAAACTGAGTGAAGCGATCCATCCTGCGGCGATCGAAAATATACCCAGCCGAACAATTGTCTCTACATTAACTATCTGTAACGAATACAACGGCTCAATAAAAAAATAGTTGATGGCCAGCGTGGATAAAATTGTTGCCAGTAACCCAGCCCCAAAACTGCCATACCAGGCACTCACTATCACTGCGAGGAAAAACAGGGGCGTAGTGGTTGGGTAGATCCACGGTAAAAGCGATCGCGTTAGCCCCAGTGCCAGAGCCACGGAGAGGGTCGCCACACCATAGGGAAGTAGTCGAACTCTGAAAATGCTGTTGATTCCCTCAAAACTCACCCTTTGTACTCCTTATCCGAAAAATATCTTGCTCGCAGTGCCTGAGTGCATTCGCGAAGCGCTGCATCTGGCAAATTACCTAACTCATCCAGCAATATCTAACTTTGCTTGAGTGCCCAGCGAGAATGCGTAGCCTGTCCATTTTCCCCACCATTAATCGGGGAAAGGTCATCCCTAATTCATCCGCCAACTTTTTTTGAGACAGGTTCAGCGCTGACCACCGTTCTGGCACCAAATTACCGATCGCTGGTTTTTGAGCCCTAAGCCGTTCAATTTTGAGAAACCTCAGAAGTAACAGCTATAAAGCTGTTTATATTTTACACCTTTGACAGATCCCAGAGGTCAGTCATCTCTCTCAAGATATAGAGCAATCCTTACAGGAGTCGTAAATTTTTTACCCCATCCCAACCCTTCCCGAACCTGCTCGGAGAAAGTAAGAAATTCACAAGTAATGGGAGGATTGCTATATGGAGTCAATCTAAAATCTCAAATAGAGTAACTTGCTTTAAATTCCTTTGAGGAGCGATCGCCAATCCCGACAGCGTTTCAGGTAAATGCGAGCTACATGATCGCTGGGATTTGTTCGCAAACACTCTTCAAATAATTTTCCAGCTTCTCGGAACTCCTTGCGCTCGCACAGTAACATAGCTTCATTATATACAGACAAATTTGCTCGCTTCGCTGACAGAATTTCCGGCGGATCTGCATCAAATACCTCATAAACTACCACATATTGAGATTTTCCTTTTACCTGTACTTTATCCACAATCCTAATAGCATAATCCTTCGGATTTCGCAACCGTTCCAAAGTCTGCTGAGAAATTAACAGAGGTACGCCGTAATCTTTAGTCAATCCTTCAATGCGAGATGCTAAATTAACAGCATCGCTAATCACAGTGCTGTCCATTCGGCTTTTACCCCCGACTGTCCCCAGCATCAAAGAACCCGAATTGATGCCAATTCCAATTTGAATCGGGACGTAGCCGACACCTTTACGGTGTTCGTTGTAACCAGTTAGAATATTTAGCATCGCAATACCCGCTTTCACTGCATCATCTGCACAGTCGCTAAACAAAGCCATAATTGCATCGCCGATGTATTTATCAATAAAGCCGTTATTGCTAGTAATAGCAGGCTCCATCCGCGAAAGGTAAGCATTAATAAAATTAAAATTTTCTTGCGGCGTCATAGTTTCCGAAAGCGCCGTGAAGTCGCGGATATCAGCAAACAGCACCGACATTTCCTGCTGCACTTGGTCGCCTAAATTGACATCTATAATACTTTCATATCCCAACAGATTGAGAAATTGATGTGGCACAAATCTACCGTAAGCATCCGTTAATTCTGATTCGGCATCCAGAAATTTTTCCAAGTTTAGATTGAGTTCAAATAGTTTTTTAATAGATTTATGGCGATCTGCTTCAGCTTGTTTGCGTTCCGTGACATCTTGAAAAACTGCGATCGCAAAAGCAACTTTGCCACCCTCCTCAAAAATTGGCGTTCCCCAAATTTCAAGAGGAATTTTCTTGTCTGGTTGATGAATTTCCATATCATCAGCCGTCGCGCTTTCGCCCCTCAAAGCTCGGACTATCGGCAAATTCTCGGAAGGGTAAATAGTATCAGTTCCCGCGATATAAATTTGATAACTTTCTGAAAAATCATTAACGTTATTTAACGGCAAAACCCCTTGACGGAATAACTGCTGTCCGGCGTGATTGACGTAGTAAGGTCTGCCTTGAGAATCGAGCACGGCCACGCCTATTGGAATCGCTTCCAAAAATTGAGCCAGCTTGTTTTCGCCTTCGCGCACCGCCTCGAATGCGCGAGATCGTAACTCAGTTTCAACCGTATCGGAATGTTGAGCAGTAGTTTCCAGCAAGATTTCCAGATCCGCTTTTTCCTCCTTCAAGTCTTCCACTTGCTGGCGCAATCTTTCTATCTCTAAAAGTAGCTGTTCTCTAGATGGTTGTTCTTCCAGCATAACTCGAGAATTGGCGCCTCGACTAACAAAAAATCGCTTAACAGCTCGCACCCTAAAAGTAATTGTGTTTCTAGAGAAATTCCAACTGCAAACCAGGCATCAGGCGCTGGAAATTCCTCAAAGATTTACCGTGCCAAGCTATACTTTGAGAGCCTTCCACCGCCATTTGCACCCTGGCTGTTTTGCGGATCTCGATAATAAACTTCGATAGCATATTTATGCCAGAACTATTCAAAAATTCTAACTGCTGCAAATTGAGGGTAATTTTCGTCGGTTCCAAGTCGGCAACCTTCGTCAGCAACTGCGCTATCGGCGCGTACTCCGCAGGCCCGCTCAGCCTTAGAGATCCAATAAAACTCACGGTTTCCGTTGCTGGATCGTAACAGATCCGGTAATCTTCTGTATTAATTTCCATAGCCACAAAAAAAAGTTCCTTAGATATTATCGATCGCCAGCGTTGCTTATACTGTTAATTGCACCATAGTTGTTACCGCAATTACTTCCGGGTCTTTGTGTACGGTCTGGAATTTCCAGCCAAGTTTGGCGGTATAATCGGTGAGCATGGTCAACAAACCCAATCCAGAATTGGTACAGCTTTCGTCAGCAGCATTTTTTTCCAACCGCTGAATGTAAAGTTCGCTGGGCTCGCAGGTCAGCAACTGCTGAATATAAGCCTGAAACTTGTCCACAGCTTGCGGAGAGATGCTGTTAGCAACTGAGAAAATCACTCCGTCGCTCTCTAATTGCAGTTTAATAGCGATCGGGTACTCCGAGGTTTCATCATTAAACTTCATGGCATTTTCCAATAACTCGTTTGCAATGTAGCTAACAGCGCTTTTTATTTCCGCTTGTCTTTCAATTGTCGAAGGCTCGTCTTGGTTGCCGGGAAAAAAAGTCGTCAGGTAGTCAGCCAGAAAATCCGCTGACAAACCGTTGTTCCGCCACCGCTGCTTGAGAGGAACCGAACTCGGAGAAAATCCAATTATTAAGTATTCTTGGCTAGCGAACTGCTCGATGAAATCGCCGAAGATTTGAGTCATACCCATGTGAGAGCTAAAGTTTGAGAGGAGGGGGATCACTGAATATATTTTAAACTTTAGAAGCGATCTCCAAGTATTTATTTTTGTTTTCGTACCAACAATGTGATGTCATCAAAAACTTTTTGTTCGCCGATGTGCGATCGCACGTCCTTAATTACAGCGTGCCTAGTTTCGGCAGCCGAACGCTGCCAATTAATCTCTATTACCTTAATTAACCTATCTAAACCATAAAGCAGTTTCTCCATATTTTCAGCTTCCGTAATCCCGTCAGTGTACAGCACAACCACATCTCCTGAACGCAAATACACAATTTTCTCAGCAACAAATTCAGCAATATCTACATCCAGCCCGATCGGGAAACCCAAATGGATCGTATCAAACCTCTCTGCACAACCGTTACACCGTACAACAATCATTTCTTCGTGCTGGCCGCTCAACTTCAGCATCCCCTCCTCATAGTCTAGCAAGGCAAGGCTAGCGTTTTTGTCGCATTTCATCCGCTGCACATTATTGTAAATTACACTGTTAATAGCACTTAAAAACCTTACTGGGTCGGGTTCATTGTAGGCGATCAAAGTTCGCACTGCCGTTGGAACCATAATCATTAAAACACCGCTCTCCAATCCGTGTCACGTCACATCGCCAATGCCAATTTTTACTCTCCCTTTGTGTTGGAGTACGTCGTAATAGTCGCCGCCTACTTCCTCAGCCACCTCCATAAATCCCGCAATATCTAAGTCGATAACTTCCTTGAGTTCTCGGTCTTTCGGCAGCATCTGCTGAATCTTGCGAGTAACGTCTAGTTCGGCGATCATTCGCATATTTTCAGCTTTTAGGCGCTCGTTGAGAACAGTAATTTCTTGATTTGCACCAACTAAAGCATCGGTAATCCTGTTAAACGCACCCACAACTTGCCCGAGTTCATATCGGTTATCCAAAATAATTTTGTGGTCTAGATTGCCGTTTGCCATTTTTTTTGAGGCTTCGTCTAGCACAAATACAGTTTGCATAACTGCCCTGTAGAAAGACACAAATAAATAAATAACAATTTCTAAAGTTGCTAACATACAAATCCAAATTATGCGTTTTCTTGCAACAAAAATATCACTAGGTTTTTGCAGGAGAAAGTCTAATTGATTGACTGTTTCGTCCCACAGTTCAAAACTCGAAGTCAGAACTCGATCGCTCCCATCAAGATAGGCATAATATTCCACTACCGCTGTGGGATTAATCAGTTTATCTATGTACCCAGTTAGCTGCTCTACTACCGAGTTAAAATTTGTCAATTCTCGCTTAATTTAGGTCGCAAATTCCCGCGAGGATTGCTAACTCCTACCTCCATATTAAGTGATAAATCCTGATTGAGTTCTCTCACTTTGCCCACCAAAGTAATCAATTTCGCTCTTTCTTCAGGTGTGGCATCGGAACGCGAGCTACTTTTTTGACAAATTAGCCTAATCTCTGACAATATTTTTTGCATTGCTGGAAGCTTCAGCAAAGTAGCATCCATCAAATAATAGGTATCTGGATCGGGGTCTAATATTAGATTGGAAGTATCACCGACGCGAGCGCTTAATTTATTATTAATATCTGCTCTTAACTCTTGATATAAAAAATCGTAATTTTATCAACTCCACTGGCGGCGACGAAGTTTAAAATTTTGCCAATTTTGATAAATTTTATTAAATTTATCGCCCGCCACTAAAATTTTTCCTAACTGGCGGGTATTTGCCAGGGATTGAAAGTTCGCGTCAATCTTAGCTTCTAAATTAACCGGTGACTCTGGATTGCTTAAATTGGCATTTAAACCCTGATAATTTAACCGTTGAAGTTTCGGTATGTGTTCCCGCAACTGGCGAAGTGGGCGCAGGTATTGATTACCGTAGATTTCTTTTTGGGCCAAATCAACCCTGCTGTTAATTTCGGAAATCCGCAGGTACATGACCAAGGTTAACGGTATTGCCAATAGAAAACCGATTAAGGTAAATTTTTGAGGATAGCTCAGCCGGTTCATTAAATGGATTCCTAGGGATTTTCTGTTCATAATCGATACATTTCAACAATCTTCTACTAAACAAGTAACCTTTGCTACTAAAGTAGTTTCGGGTACGCTCGCTCAAGAAAACCACAATACTAATACAATTAATCAGCAATAGCTGATTTTATTTCTAATGCGTTTTCGTCCTGTTGCAACAAACTTTGTGGCATCCCTGTGATATCCTTGGCTCAGCTCGCCTCCCACAGTCTAAAACACGTTTAGCAGTTTTGGAACGAAGAATAGTAATTTGTACTGAGATTGGGGGGCAGGATTAGAGGCTTTTAAGAATATTTACTTAAGCATAAATTTTTCTTAATACCCTGAGACAAAAAGTAAAAATTAAGTAATAACTGGGTAGTGCAAGTTTCCAGAAACACAACTGCAGGCAGCGAGTAGGAAATACTTGCGTTGCACCAGCAACCCGCAGTCAAGTCGGTTCTGCACAAAGGAACCAATAGCACCAGCAAGAGTGTCTAAATAAGTATCTGCAGTTGAGTGTTCAGGAGCGATCGCGCATTGTGTAAAGTGAGGCAGAGGGCGTATGATAGAAAGAATCTCCAAAAATAAAATTCAAAAAAATAAAAACCGAGACCAAAAGCAGCCCAATCCTGTAATCTTGGCTTTGGTGCTGACAGGAATTCTAGTATGGGAAATGTATCCGGCGCTAAGAAACACCGCAGCAGCTAAGGCGGGCGCCCTCAAAGATTCCCTTGCCCAGTTGGAAAGTCAACAGCAGCAAACCGCGCAGCAATTTTCCTCAGCCGCGGTGCGCCCAAAAATCAGCTATTCGGTATTGGCACTTAATACTCTAATTTCCGAACCGGGCAATTTGGCCGAGGCTACGCGCCAAAATCCCCCGAACAAATTGCCCGCAACTGTGGCAGCAGCCGTTCGCCAAGAGTTGTCGGACTCCACTGGCATTGCTGCTGAGAAGTTGAAAGTAACTGAATCCAGCGGACAAAGTTGGCCGAATACTTGTTTAGGACTCGCGAAAGCAGATGAAATTTGCGGTCAAATGATTGTCGAAGGTTGGCGGGTTGTGGTTTCTGATGGTAGGCAAACTTGGGTTTACCGTACTAATGCTAGGGGAAATATCTTGCGTTTGGAAAAAAAGTTACCTCGGTAAATTTGAGGCTGTGAAATCAAAAATAAACTTCCTTTTGGAACAGGCAAGATGCCTGTTCCACAAAGAGTGAGTTTTTTTGTGGGTGGGGATCACAACAGGCAAGATGCCTGTTCCACAAAGAGTGAGTTTTTTTGTGGGTGGGGATCACGCAAGATGCCTGTTCCACAAAGAGTGAGTTTTTTGTGTGGGTGGTTTCTTGTGGGGAGTAGGGGTTGGGCTTCTAGCCCGCCCCTTGCTTTAATTTGGGAGTTGGTTTCTTTCGATGATGCCACCGCCCAACAGCACGTCTCCATCATACCAAACAGCCGCTTGTCCGGGGGTAATGCTCAACTGCGGTTCATCAAAAATTAACTTAACTCTTGTACGGTAGGCGTTTTCTTCTCCCGCAGTTTCCAGGGGAGTTACAGTGGCGGGGACGGGGTGCGATCGATACCGAATCTGTACCTGAGCCCGAATCGGAGCCGTCGGTGCAGCTACAGAAACCCAATTCACTTTATCGACAGTACACTCAGATTCTACTGCCAACTGTCGATCGCCCACAATTACCCGATTGCCAGCAGCATCAAGTTCAATCACGTACAGCGGTTCCGGTGCAGCAATTCCGAGTCCCTTCCGCTGACCGATGGTGTAGTGGTGAACGCCGTCGTGCTGTCCGAGCACCCGCCCTGACTTGTCCACAATGTCACCCTTTTGCGGCGCAATGTACTTGTCCAGAAAAGCCCGCATCGAACCGTTACTTTCCACCAAGCACAAATCCTGACTTTCCGGCTTATCAGCAGTTGTCAAGCCAAATTCCGCCGCAATTCTGCGAGTTTCAGTCTTGGTAATTTCCCCTAAAGGAAATTCCGTACCCGCCAACAAATCCTGTGTTAGATCGTACAGGAAATAAGACTGATCTTTCGCAGGGTCGATCGCCCGCAGCAACTGATAGCGACCTGTAGCAGCATCGTAAGCAATCCGAGCGTAGTGCCCTGTAGCGATTTTTTCAATTCCGAGTTCTTCGCGAGCATACTTAAGCATTGGCCCGAACTTCACAGTTTTATTGCACTGCGAACAAGGCAAAGGCGTAACTCCTGCACTGTAACCCTCCACCAAATAATCGACAATACTTGCCTGAAAGACCTCGCGGCTGTCAACAATATGATGGGGAACGCCCAAATCTTCGCAAATTTTAGCGGCATCGACCATTCCCTCAGAGCAACACTGACCTTTGCCCTTCATCAACCACAGCGTTAAACCCACCACTTCATATCCCTGATGGTGTAAAATTGCGGCTGCTGCGGAACTATCGACCCCGCCGGAGAGGCCTACAACAATCTTGTTCATGGTTGGAGAGAAATTGCTATTTTACTGTTACTTCGTTCGATCGAGCTAATTTATTATAACACAAGCATACTACAACCTGCCACGGCTGCTGTTAGCTGAAATTTTAGCACTAATATGACTATTCAAAAATTTGTTGTCACCGCCGACCAAATGCGGCAAATAGAAACGAGAATCTTTGCTGCTGGAATGCCAGTAGCAGCTTTAATGGAAAAAGTCGCGGGACTGATTGCTAGACGCATTCAGGAGCTTTTGAAAGCGGAAGGAAGTTGGGCAACGAGCAGTGTACGGGATTTAACGGATAGAAGGAAAAGGCAAGAAGGAAAAAATCTTGTTAATTCTCAATTGCCACTTATCGGCGTATTGGTTGGGCCCGGACACAACGGTGGCGATGCTTTGGTTGTTGCCCGCGAATTACACTTTCAAGGATTCCAAGTAGTTATTTACTGCCCGTTTTCTAAGCTAAAAGAACTAACAAAAAATCACGCTGATTATGCGCGTTCTTTAAATATTCCATTTGTTGATAAAATTGAAAATCTGAAAAACTGCACTTTGCTCGTAGATGGTTTATTTGGATTTGGGTTAGAACGAGAAATTATTAACGTCACTGCGGCAGCTATTGACGAAATAAATAATTTAAATATACCCGTTTTAAGTATAGACATTCCATCGGGAATTCATACAGATACCGGAGAAGTTTTGGGGACGGCAATCAGGGCAAAACATACATTATGTTTGGGTTTGTGGAAAATGGCATTTCTGCAAGATCGAGCGTTAGAATATATCGGCAGTTCAGAATTAATTGATTTTGATATTCCTGCAGCAGATATTGCAGCAATATTGGGTGAAATGCCAGCAATACAACGCATTACTAAAGCCTCGGCAACTCAGCATTTACCATTACCCCGATCACCAATTTCGCACAAATACACCAACGGTCACTTACTAATTATTGCAGGTTCCCGCCGCTACAGCGGAGCAGCAATTTTGGCAGCATTGGGAGCAAGAGCTAGCGGTGTCGGAATGCTGTCAATTGCTGTTCCCGAGTCAATTAAACCGATGTTGAGCAGTCAGTTGCCAGAGGCGTTAGTTATAGGATGTCCCGAAACCCAGAACGGTGCAATTAGCCAGTTGCCAGTAGCCATTGATTTGAGCATCTATGATGCGATCGCCGCAGGGCCAGGTCTGACATTGGAAGCGGCAATAGCTGTAGAATCTGTACTGGAGAGCGATCGACCTCTGGTTTTAGATGCTGACGGTTTAAATATCCTCGCTCAACTTGGCACAGTCCCGATTTTGTCGGAACGTTCAGCACTGACAATTATCACGCCTCACCCGGGGGAATTCAAGCGTTTATTTCCCGAATTAGCCGACGAAACCGGTGATGATCGAATTGCCGCCACTCAAGCAGCAGCTCAGCTTTGCGGTGCAGCGGTATTGCTCAAAGGAGCCAGAGTGTGCATAAGTTGGAAGGATGAAGGCGATTCCCTACGGGATAGCTACGCTTCACGTACCATCACCTACCTCAATCCCGAAAGCACCCCAGCCCTCGCCAGAGGCGGCAGTGGCGACGTTCTCACCGGCTTGTTAGGGGGACTATTAGCAACAGCGATCGCCCGCAAATCCCCCCCCCAATCAGTTGCTGCAACAGCAGCTTGGTGGCACGCTCAAGCCGGAATAATGGCTGCCAAAGAACGGACGGAATTAGGAGTAGATGCCTTTACTTTGACACAGTATTTAATTCCAACATTGCGAGAATTGGCTGAGTAAACAATCAACAGTAATGGGTAGGCCGCGTACCCCGCATCTTTGTATTTTGTAGGAGTATTTTGTAGGGTGCGTACAGCGCACCTTACCGGTTGATTTGTAGTGACGACAAGTCCTCATGAAAATCTTAGGACTTGGATTCCTTACTAAAAACCAACGGGTAACTCAAACGAGTGTCACTCATTTGAGGGTCACTCGAAAAAGGGACTGTGCATTCACAAATCCCACCAGTTATACCTGAAATATCAAAAACCAAAACTTAAATGTTGATAGGAACCACATTATGTTCACCGAAGAAAGAAGTCTGAACAATGAAACTATGGCTCTCGTGGCCGATACTACTGCTCAATCAACTCTTGCATTTGCTGAAACCACTGCAGTAAACAAACCCACTTTACAAATCGGTTCAACAGGTCAAGCTGTCAAGGAACTACAACAGCTTCTATATCATTGGGCATATTATTTCGGCCCGATTGACGGTATCTTCGGCGTCCAAGTTCAAAGCGCGGTCAAAGGCTATCAACACCGCGTCTTTTTAAAAGAAGATGGGATTGTGGGCCCTATCACTTGGGAAGCACTATACTCTGGTGCACCTGTGAATATGCCGATCGTCATGAAGGGCAGTTCTGGTAATGCTGTTAAAATTGTTCAGAATGTCTTGAAAATCAATGGATACTATTTCGGCTCCATTGACGGATTCTTCGCGGCGATGACAGATGTAGCAGTGCGACAATTGCAACTGAGCAAGGCTTTACCGCAAGATGGAATTGTCGGCTACAGAACTTGGCACGCCCTCAGCAAGTTACCCCACTAATGACTGCTTAGATTCCTAGGAATTACGCTCTAACTATAAATGTAGGGTGCGCACCGCGCACCTTACTTACCCGATCGTAGGGCGCGCACGGAGTATTTAAGCGCTTAACAGTTATTCCACATTGAGCACTCTAACAAACCAACTGCATCAAAACTCAATTCTATTTATTTAGCCAAGGCATTTGTCCTATGACAACCACACCTCTATATGTTCCACAGCCCAACGGAGATTTGTGTCAAAGCGCTTGTATTGCTATGGCTTTAGGTACAAGCGATGTTTGGGGAATTCGCTCTGACTTAGAAGCGATTGTTGCGAGTCAAGGAGCTGAGCAGACTGGTGATCCTTATGTAATGGGTGAGTACCTTACATCTCGGGTTTCATCTTATAAGTTTCTTGTTGATGGCTCCTTAAATGATGCCAAAGAAGCCCTCAACAATGGCTGCATTGTGATTACTCACGGATGGTTCACTCGTCTCGGTCACATCATTCTACTGTTTGGATCTGAGCCTGATATGCGCACGATGTCCTACCGTTTTATGCTTCACGATCCGAATGGAGAGTACGATTTTCCCAGTGGTGTACATGACACATCTACATCGGGCGCAAATATGCGTTATTCAAGCTACGGTGTATATGCTACCTGTGTCGCGTCACTGGACTACGACCATGCTCGTGCTATATACAGCGAAAAGAGGTTAGATTCAAATCTTCAGAACGCTTGGTTGCATATTATTAAAAACTAAATAACTTTTAGTTTGTAGGGTGCGCACCGCGCACCTTTGTGTTTCGTTTGTAGTGAGGACTGAAGTCTTCATAAAAATCATTTGAGATTTTAGATTTTAGATAGCATCCCCCTGGCGAGGGTCGCGCTGCCGCTGGACTCAGAAAATTATTATTCCGATACTTACCTAAAAAGACTTACGCATCGGGGGCTTCTTCCCGGTTTCTACGAAAGATTCCAGGTTTAGTAACGATAAATCTAGAAATCAACCGGGTTTTTAAGCCAAGCGAGCGCAAGCCCCGAACTAGCCTTTGATGAACTTTTCTAATTTGTGAGCCATCTTCTCGACAATTCCCTCTGAAGTATCTGCAGCCGATGATTCAGCTTCAATACGCTTGACCACATCCTCTGAAAGATTCAGCAACTGCACTAATTTTTGATAAGCTGCGGCTTCTTCAGCGTTAATTTTTGGTTCATCTGGAGTACGAGAACTAGAGGAAATCACTTCATAGCCGAGTTGCAGGACCAATTCCTTTTCATCTTGAGTTTCTAGTTGACCGATCAACTCATCAAGGGGAATATTTTGCATGATGTAATCCCGCAGTTCTTGTTGCATTTGTTGTCCGTCGGTATCTGGGGCAAACAAACGACAAAAGCGATCGAGCATTAAATTAACTTCTTCGGTGGCGAGTTGGCCGTCAGCCCAGGCCATAGAAGCAACAATTCTCAGCAGATTCATCTGGCGGGGCGTAATTGATGGAGGAGGTGGGGTTTGCATAATCAAAATTGGTTATTGGGAATTGGGAATTGGGAATTGGGAATTGGGAATTGGGAATTGGGGATTGAGGCTGATTCCTTCTTGTCTTTTATTTCCCTTTCCCCTTCATTTATGTCACAATTTCGATAAAGGAACTCCCAGCCATCCAGTAAAGTTTTGTTTCTGAATAGCCGTGGGCTGTTCCACCGGCACGATCGAGTAACGCGTCGGTCGCGGCGGGGCGAGAGTAACACGACGAGTCCGCAGTTCATCTTGGTGAAAAACTGTCACCTCTATTGTGTCCCCCGGCTGATAATCTTTTAGTCTCTCGCCCGCTTGTTCTGAATTTACCCGAAAACCTTCGATCGCTAGCAACTCGTCCCCAGCGTCAATTCCCGCCAATTGTGCCGGAGAGCCTATTTCGACAAATTTAACCATTTCCCGCCCGTTTTCCGTTCCCAACGTCCAACCAGTGCGAGGCGTTTGGTCACTTTTATCTACCCAAATTTGCAGCCCGAAAGGTTCCAGATATTGGTTGTAAGGCAGCTCTTCTGTGCCGTCTATATAGCGCGCAAAAAAGTCGCTCAAATCGATGCCGGCGACTGACTCGATCGCACTTTGCAACTCTTCGGGAGTAAAGCCTATTTCTGCCGGCAGCGAAGGAGAATTTAACTGTCCGTTTGATGTCAAATGCGCCGACTTGGCCTCTGTTTCCCGCTTCAGTTCAAAATCGTCGTTTTTACTGGAATTAGCATTGCCAAACTGCTGCCACATCAAACGCATCACATCGTCGAGCGATCGCTCGTTGCCGTGTCGGGCTCGAATCAACAAATCGAGCAAAAACGAAACAACTTCCCCTTTCAAATAATAGGAAACCTGCGAGTTGTCGCTGTTAGCATCCCTGCGATAAAGTTTAATCCAAGCATCCCAGCTCGACTCACTGACAGGCTGCACACTCCGCCCCGGAGTCGTCTGCAAGCGAGTGATCTCCTTAGCTAGATTTTGAAATAAACCCTTCACGCCGTAGATACCAGCTCGAAAAGGAATCACCAAATCGTAATAACTGGTAGTGCCTTCGGAGAACCACAATGAAGGAGTATAATTTTCTTGTTCGTAGTCAAATACTTCGATAGCTTTCGGTCGAATGCGCTTGACATTCCAGAGGTGAAAAAACTCGTGAGCCACCAACTGAATAAAGCGTTCATACTTGTCTTTAGCCCGAAAATTAAAACGCGGATAGTTGAGAGTGCAGCACTCCTTGTGTTCCAAACCGCCAAAACCTGAGCCGGACAAATGCAGCAAAAACACATAGCGTTCGTAAGGCAAACCGCCAAAGATTTTGGCCTCAACCTCAATGACTTTTTGGATGTCTCGAATCGCCCCCTCGGGTTCTAAATTGCCTTTTCCCCAAACAACTAGCTGGTGGGGTTTTCCCATCACTTCAAACTCGTACACTTCGTGATAGCCAATCTCAAAAGGACTGTCTACGAGAGTGTCAAAATCCGCTGCAGCAAAAGTAAGATTTTGCCCGGAAACAGGTGGCAAAGCAGTAACTGTGCGCCATTGGGGCTGCGGTGGCACAACTGTCACGGTGTAACAGTTGCGCTCAAAACCGGGCAAGAAAAAGCATAAAGCCGCCGGATTGAAATAACCGTGAGTCGAGTCTAAATGATTGGTTCGCACTGTCAGTTCGTTGGCCAAAATGCGGTAAAAAACCGTGACATCTGACACCGAATTTGTCTCGATTTGCCAGTGATTTTTGCTGAGCTTGCGCCAAGGTAAAGCTCGATCGCCCGCCTGCGAGCTAAAATCTTGCAGGTGGCGGGCGTACTCTCGAACCAAGTAAGAACCAGGAGTCCAGACAGGCATTTTTAAATCCAGAATCGGCTTCGACCAACCTTGCACGCGCAAAGTCACTTCAAACAGGTGGGATTCTGGATTCGGCATCGCCACCGAATATTGAATTGTCGGTGCTGTTAGTTGCCCCTGACGGTTGTCGGCAGCCGACGAGGTATCCAAAGAAGTAACATCAGTCATTGACTTGCCAAATTAATCAAGTGCTTGAGGTTGATCAAATGGATAGTTTGGCGGTCTGGATCGATTTTGATCCAACCTTTACTATCGAGTTTTTCCATAATTTTGCTGGTTTCATCTAGGGTGATATCTGTGACATCAGCTAAGTCTTCATAAGGAATATTGAAGATATCTTTGCCCTCAGCAGTTTTCTGACCGTAGTTTTCTGCCAGCTCGACTAAAGTATTTGCTAGTTTAACCGCTGGCTGGCGGTTGCGGAGTTGATAGCGGAGATTGGTTTGGCGCAGCCGCCGTACCATCAGTTGCAGCATCCGGTGGTGCAATTGCGGATCTTTAAACAGGGTTTGGATAAATCGCTGAGCTGTGACGCTGAGAAGTCGCACGGGGGATAGAGCAAGTACGTCATTTGATCGGGGAGATTCGTCCAGAATGGCCATTTCACCGAAGAACGCACCCCGTCCTAAAATAGCCATTGATACAGCTCGATCGTTTGACAAGCGCCGGACTTTTACCCAGCCAGACACGACAAAGTAAATCGCGTTGCCCCAAGAATCCTCCATCACCACAGCTCGGCCCGGGGGATACTCATGCTTGACGGCATTTGATAGCAGCCCTCCCAAGGTTTCTGGGTTAGCACCCTTAAATAGAGGGAATAGCTCACTGAAAGCTTCTGTCTTCATGCAAACTCGCGGAGGTGGGAAATATGATTAGGCGACACCCAACAGCTAGGGAACGATCGATGTTTGGGAACACAAACAATCCGTTGCTCCTTTAATTGATGATAAGGGTGCAGAGGCGCGCTTCACGTAAAATTGGTAGATTCTTTAATCTTAAACGGGTTTACAAGCCTGCCACGGCCTGTTGAACTTTGCCCAACAGAGGTTCTATGTATTCCGGCCAGCCGATCGCCATTGACTGCGTGTGGGCCAGAGTCTCCGGCTCGATCACATCTGCCGTCCACCTCAGCGGTTGACCTTGCAAGTCGCAACAAACCAATCCGGCTGCTTTTGCTAGAGCCAGAGGGCCGGCGGTATCCCACACTTTAACTCGGCCGTTGAGATACAGGTACAAACCGGCTCGACCGAAGATAACTTCCATCACTTTTAAGCCAAAGCTGCCCAGCGAGTAAAATTCGGCTCCGGGGATGCTGTGGGCGATCGCCCGGGCGTAGTTTTTCTGGTCTTTGTCTCCGAGAATAATTTTACAATTTTCCGCTGTCGGGGCCGGGGGTTTGCACAGGGCGATCGGCTGCGGCGTTTGGGTTCCGACTGTTTGGAACAATCCCCAATCTTTGCCACCAAAATACATTTGGTCAAAAGCCGGGGCGTAGATCCAACCGGCCACCGGTTCCCCCTCAAGCAGCAGCCCCACCATCGAAGCGTAGTGCAGTTTTCCCCGAATAAATTCTTCAGTCCCATCGAGGGGATCGATGCACCAGAGGCGCTGGTAATTAGCCCCGTAAGCTGCTCTGGAGGCGCTGTTTTCCTCGGTGATCCTGCCATCTTCAGGAAACAAAGCGCTAAATGCTGCCGATAGTTGTCGGTCTAGGTATTGATCGATACTCGTCACGTAGTCGTTGGGCCCTTTCTCGGAAACTTCAAAAGGTTCGGCTGCTAGCTTGTAAGCTTCTTGACCGCACTCGCGCAGGGTGTAGCGAATTTTTTGGTCTTGCTCTGGAGAAATATACATGAGGTTAAACATAAATGCTTTAGCTAACTTCAGCATAAAAGCTTAAGTCCTTGGAATCGATCGGCGCGTGTCACTGTTTTTGACTCGTACAGGATTTGCGCCCGGGTGTCCATAAAGCCAGTTTCGTAACCATGAGGACCGTTGCTATACAAGCCCCAGACAGGGTTGGTGGAAGTCACAAAAATTTAGACAGGAGGGAGAACCCCCCAGATTCATCTGTAGAGTCAAATCTCAAATCTCAAATCTCAAATCGACACCATCAGCGCCGTTGCGATAGAAGCGCCAGAGAGGATTGGTGGAACTCACAAAAATTTAGACATTAGGTAGAACCCCCCAGATTCATCTGTAGAGTCAAATCTCAAATCTCAAATCGACTGACCGATCACACTAGCACTTTCAACAGCAGAGGATAGAATCTTCTGAGGTTAGATAATTTGTCCCAGCACCAACATGATTATAAGGAGAATACTTTGAAGTACCATTTGGCATTAGGTCGTAAAATAGACCTAGATGGAATTGACCGCGATGCAAAACTCGGCAAATGCCCTCGCCACGTCCTGCGAGCCCTCAGAGACCGCTTAAATGCCACTGTCCACGCCCCTGATGGCGAAGCGATATCGTTGAGCGACAAGCTGCGATCGCAAATTTCTTCTAAACCCGAACATTGGGCCGCCGCCCGCAAGTTGTCCGAGCAAGTCAGCAGCGACGACGTGATATTTTGTACCGGCGAGGACATTGGCATTCCAGTGGCGGCGGTGTGCGGTGAATCGTCCGTGAAGCGTAGCTATCCCGTAGGGCATCGCCCGAAAATTGTTGTATATTTCCATAATATCGATCGGCTGCGCGGCCGCGTCGCCCTGAAACTATTCGGTTTGGCTGACAAAATTGACGTGTTCATGGCCTGCGCCAGCCCTCAAACAAACTTCCTCCGTAGCTATTTAGGTATACCTGAATCGCGCATCTTAGTGCTTCTAGAGCAGACAGACACCCAGTTTTTCACACCGGGTCCAGTTTCGGGGGAAAAAAAGCGGCAAACAGTTGTTAGCGTCGGATTAGAAAAGCGCGACTACCGAGTTTTAGCAGCAGCAACTGCTGACTTAGATGTTGACGTAAAAATTAGCGGCTTTTCTAAAGATGCCAAAGCTTTATCGCAAGCTTTCCCCGATACTATGCCAGAAAATATGTCCCGCAAATTCTACGAATGGCCGGATTTAGTGCAGCTTTACCGCGATGCAGACGTAGTTGCAGTTTGTTTGGCAGACAATAAATATGCTGCTGGAGTGCAGGGTTTAGTCGAAGCAATGGCCTGCAAGCGACCGGTCGTCATTACTCGGACTCAAGGTATCGTCGATTATTTAACGGGCCCGGATATTGCCAAAGTGGTAGATGTGGGAGATGCACCAGGTTTGCGCGAGGCGATCGTCCATTTGCTAAAAAATCCTCAAGAAGCTGAATCTCAAGCGCAGCGGGGCTACGAAATGGTTGTGAACCAGCACAGCAGCGAACGTTATATCGATGTTTTAGTCGAGAAATTGCGATCGCTTTAATAAAACTATAGGGTGTGCATTGCCCACCATAAATCATGTCCAAAGGATGCACAATGCACATCTTACTGCTTGACATAAAATGTCAAAGTATTTGTTATCTAAGCCCCCTTTAAAAAAGTAATAATTTATGAAGTTTAGTTACGAATTAAATCTCCCAGGAATTACGGCACAAATACTAGAAAAAATTGCATTTCCTAGCTCGCCTATCCTCAAATTATCTGCGTTTATCTGTGTGTAGCTGTCTTACATCTGCGGTTTCTGGATCGAAGACTTGTGCAAGAGGTCTAGTAAACAAACCGGATTTTAAAACATAATCGAAAGCCTTAAGGAAGTATTTTCGTCCATCAAATCCGGCTTATGCGTCCAGGAATGTCTCACTCAAAACTTAAAACTATTAAGACTCCCGTCCACTCGCCCACTTATCTCGCCATTTCACAGTTCCTTCCGAAACTAAAACCCAGCGGCGACAAACCAGATTTTCTCGCAGCGGCGACATTCCTTCCCGTAGCAGCGCATACTTATAAGAAATCAACTTCCCCGCACTTTCATTAAAAGGAATTTCCCCAAACCAAGTATTAGTATTTATATACTCCAACGGGTAACCCTTACTAATATCCCAATTCCCCAATTCAGGACAATCTCCAATCACCACAATTCTTTCACCAGGCTGAGTTCTAACGCTGTTAAGCTGCGCCCGCACAATAGTTTTCGCCTTAACTCGCTCTCCGACGCGACTAAAAATCATTACTTCCCGCACACCCAACTCTAAGTTGTACAGCATTCCATCTTTAACTTCCAACTTACGGCGCGATAAAACCTCCGTATGCTCTCCATCAGGCAGCTCAGTATCCACCTCTTTAATTGTAACATAATTGCCACGATTCATCGCTACAAACACCACGGAATCGCGATAGCGGCGCACGTAACAATAAACATCAGCAGTTAGATATTTTGACCACTGACTCCCCATCGAAATAGCTGGATTCAGTCGCCTCAATCCAGACAGCAACCGTACATCTCGGTAAATCGGGGAATCAGTATCCCACTTTTCCATCATGGGGCGGTTGTAAGGGTCATTTCCCCCTTCAGTATCATCGTGCAGATACTGTTCGGTGCCGTAATAAATGCAAGGAATGCCGCGAGTCGTCATCATTAAACATATCGCCAACCTGAGCATTTTTGGATCGGGATTCAACGACTGAAACCTGGGCATATCGTGGTTGTCAATAAAAGTAATCAACTCCGTCGCCCCGTAGTAGCGGTGATCCAAATTCAGTACATCTTGGACTAACTGAAATCCCGCGCCAGCGCCCTTCCCCAATACTTCTCGAATTGCCACGCACAAACCAAAATCTAAAATAGTCATCCCCGACTCGTTGACAAATTCCACAGAACGATCGTTTCGAGGATCGCTGTAAATCCATTCGCCAAAAATGAAAACATCAGGTCTGTGTGTTAAAATGTCAGCATTAAATTCCTGCCAAAACCAAATAGGCATATGCTTAACTGTATCCACCCGCAAAGCATCAACGCCTCTGTCGAGCCATTGTTTAATTGCTGACTTAATGTAATTGCGGTAGGCAATATTGTTTTCGTTAAAAGTTGCTAAACCCGAGAGTTCGCAATTTTGGACTTGCCATTCATCTTCCCAGTTTGTGACTTCGCCGTAGTGGTGATACCAGTTATCTTCATCGTCGTTAAAGTCAGCTATTTTTACGCCGTCATCGTAGAGTTCCCCTTTTTTTCCGCTAAAATCTGGGTTGCTGTGATTGCAGACAATATCGAGTACGATTTTCATGTTTCGCTGGTGCAACTCGTGTACTAATTTGTCAAATACGGTATCTTTAGTTTCTTGTGTTTGGTTGATAGAAGGATTATCGTTTTTGGCAATAAAGCGGGGATTGAGTCGCTTGAAATCTTTAGTCCAGTAGCCGTGAATCGCCGCTTGTTCGACAAATAATGCTTCTACTTGCTCGAACAGTGGCGTCAGCCAAACTGCGGTAACACCCATATCTTTTAAGTAGTCGAGTTTGTCAATAACTCCTTGCAAGTCGCCGCCCCAATATCTGCCCCAATCTTTGCCTTCTGGATCGTAAAGTTCTGGGTTTGGGCCTTCGTTATTTGTGGGGTCGCCGTCGCAAAAGCGATCGACTACAATGAAATAAATTGTTTCTTGTCGGAATTCAATGTCTCGGGTGTAGAGGAATTCTAAATCTAGTTCGCTTTCTGGCTTAACTTCTTGTACCAGAGACTCAATTTTTTCTTCTTGTTCGCTAACTTCGTATTGAGAGGAAGTTTGATTGGGAGTGACTGATGTCATGAGATGTATTTTTTTATATTGTAAGATTGGTCAGTTATTCGGAGCTAGAGTCGGAGATAGCTTTCCCCTCTGACTGACTTTTACAGCATCATACGGAATTTACTGGTTTAATGAAATCTTCCTTTAGACGGAGGGCAGACTCATCCTTGAGCATTAAGTTGATGAGTGTTAATATTTAGGATAATTCTCAATCAAAGAGGCAGAGCATCAAAAACCTACCCTACCAGGCTGAGGCTCGTAACGATAAAAGGTAGAGTAATTGTGCGATCGCACTTTTTCCCTTCCTTTCATTCCTCCCGCAAGTTTTGGATATCTTCAACGCTCAAACCCGTAGTTTGACTGATGGTTTGAGTGTCAAGAACATTGAGAAGTTACCTAGCGATTTCTACAGCTTTTTCTCTCATTCCTAGGGCGAGTCCTTCTTCTCTGCCTTCTTCTCGCCCTTGTGCGAGTCCTTCTTCAATTCCCTTTCGCAAGATTCCCTGCTGATCCAGAATATACCTTTCGCGTGCTTCTAAATCTGCCAACTCTTCTGCATTCAAGTTAGTTTCATTAGCAATCGCAAAGGCTTTCCGAGACTGTTTCCATTGTTTGCGGTATCACTTCCAAACTGGGAGCATTTTTCATAAAATAAACCCACTTGTCAGTCAAAGTTTCTAATTCATCCAATTGTTTATTGAATTTGGGCAACTCGATAAAGATGAGTTCTATCTCTGGATCGACATAATCAAATAAACGCTTTTTTTCCTTAAACACAAAGTGAGAAATGACTTCTCGGCCATTGAGAAAAAGTAGCTTGTTAAATTTTTTTTTTATAGTTATTGTTTTGGCTGCTACCGTTTGATGTTATTTTTGACTTAAGCGCCACGATGGATACCCGCCCCTATTTACAGGCATCGACTGGTATTATGAACGATTATGGCTTTAATTAGCGATCGAACAACTAGCAGGTTCGCGCACCCGGTACACAATTCACATCAACGCGCGATCGAGATATGACACCCCTCAATCAGCAGTACGGCGTTACATCTTCCCCCTATACGTCAGTCAAATACGAGAGCAATCGAAAACGCAACCCCACTAATTCCTCATACACAGGATTAAGGTTGCATATAGGCGGTATGTGGAAAAGATGGTGTCCCCATAGCTGGATATCTCTCTCACAAGAACCCCGTAGGGGTATAAGTTGGCACAACCACCGAGGTACTTGCGGCTCTCCCACGGCAATGTTATCAAGCCACTGTCGCACGGGTTCGACGAGGCGATCGCGAAAAGTTAAGTCTTGGTACTGATTTTCTGGGAAAATACTTGTAGTCAAGTTCATGATTGATCTCAGTAATCATTACTAACAAAAACTTATGAATCACCCGACTTAATCCTCAACGAAACCTGCTGTCGCTCCGGTGACGTGAATAAGTTTTATCCGTGACACTCGCCGCCCCCAAATGTGATGGGAAGAGCTAGCATTTGTGATTTAAAATTCGCAAAACCGTGAGGCAGATCACCGCCGCTGTTCCCTACAGAATCTATACTTAGATAGATGGCAATAAAATAAGACAGAATAACTTGCACCCCTCCCTCGCAGCTCCCCTCTCCCATCATTGGCGATATACGACTCTGTATACTTACTAATATAAGGTTTCAGGCAATGATTAAACAAAAACATAAATATGCCGACCTTGCTCAACTCCCCCACACAGATACCGTGCTCCAAAAACTCCCTGTAGAAGTTAAAGATTGGGCTCAAAGCTTGCCTTGGAACCAACGGCGCTATGTCTTGTCCCTCTGCTACATATTGTGTGCATCTACTCCCGACTTGCAAGCCGAATTTTTAGATAATTATACAGCCGACGGTTTAGTCTCAAAAATGTTTGAAGATGTAGATACTCTACACCGAGTCAAAGAGTATTTAATCAGATTCCGAGTCAAAAAACAATTAAACGAATCAGATTTAAGAAGCTACATCAAACAATTTTATATCCACTCAGCTCAACAATCGCGCCGAGAAACAGACCAATATTTAGAATCTGCACTCCGCTTCGTCTTGAGTACAGAAGAGCGCAATAATGTTTTCAACTACATTTTGGGCTTTGAATTTATTAAAATTGTGTTTCAAATGAGCTGGTTGCAACACGAAAGATTAGCGAGACTGCAAAAAAATCAGTCCCAGTTTATTGAAACCTATATCAAGCCGATTCAACACGCACACAGAATTAATGGCATAATTCTACCGAAAGATGAGAGGATATTTTTTGCCAGACGCACCTATTACGTTCAACTACCTAACATTCCCTACAGAAGGCTCATTGAGTTAGTCATGGCAACTTTTACTACAGAAATGGTGAGTAATTGCGGATTTTCTATCAGCCGCCACTCTCAAGCTCTGCGTTTTGACTGTGATTACATTTATGATCCAGAACCAGAAGAAGAAAGATTTCCTACTGATTTGCAATTTATTCATTAACTTTAGGTAGTAATTTGTACCATAGGTTGCTTTTTTCTCTTTACTTTTAGTTGCGCGTTGGGTACAGGAGAGTTTTTGAAACATGGGACTTGTAGTCGGTAAGTTGAAACCGAATTTTTCAGCCGGATTTGATATAAAATAGGAGGGCTGTATCAATTAACCTTCCGCTTGCATTTCTTCAATGTCAAACCAGCTCACTATCACTCCCGCTAGCGGAATCGCCAGAAATATACCTAAAAGTCCTGCCGCTCTAGCCCCGACTAACAATGCAAAAAATACGACCACCGGATTGAGGTTAAGCGAATTTTGCATGAGTCTCGGATGAATAAAGTTGTCTTGAATTTGCTGCAAAACAATGCAAGTTGCCAATACTTTTAAAGTTAGCCACACACTTTGAGACAATACAATAAAACAAACTAAGCTAATTCCCAGGGTCGCTCCAATCCCCGGAACTAAATCAAACAATCCTATAATAAAGGCTAAAATCAAGGGAAATTTCACATTTAACAGCAAAAAAATTAAAAAAGTTGCTGTTGTCAAAAATAACATTAACAGGATTTGTGCCTGAAAAAATCCTAAAAAGTTTTTCTCTATTGTTACACTTAAACGCCTGTGCAGGTGTAGAGGTATAAATTTGAGAACCAACAGCCACAGCCTCTCTCCATCAAGTAACATGAAAGAAGCCACTACCATAATTAATATTAAATTCAATAAATTGGTTAAAAATACTTGTAAAAAAGCAATACTCGAAACAACTCCAGCTAAAACTTGATTTCGCAGTTGTTCCTCAATAACTCGGAGGTTAACTAGCAGGTTTCTCGCCCGCAGGAATGCTTCGAGGCGCTCGGACAGAGGCGCCAGAGCATTCACAAATTCAGTCATGCTGTCAATTAATTGCTGTCCTTGAGATAAAAGAGTGACGCCTACGGTGACGGTGAGACCGCCCAAAACTAAAAGGGTGAGCAAGACAACAAACGCGACAGCTAAACTTCGCGGTAAAAATCTCTGGAGAGTTCGCACCGGATAGTTGAGCAAAAAAGCTACGAGTGCAGCAATGGTGAAAACCGCGACTGCTGTTTCAAAGTAAGCTAAAAGTTGCAGTCCAGCCCAACCAGAAGCAAATAAAAGCAAAAATCGGACTAAGGCTAAATTGCTTAGCATATTCCAAAAATTGGGAGGGGTTCTTTCTTGCTCTTTCACAGGGATTTTTAGGGGTTAATAATAGCTCAAAAATATTGCAGAGTCCTCTTTTAGAATCGCACCCAAGATATATCTGCGGCTATCCCCCTCAAGGCAGAAAACAGATGTCGAACTGAGGCAGGAGTGGGTTCTATTCACCATAAGTTCGATCGTCACGAATGCCCAATGAAACACGCCCGCGATCGAACAAACAACATTTGTGGGGCTAAAACCGCCTCGGAAACTATTTGCGAGGGAAGTATCTGTCGTGGCAGGCACTCAACTAACACACAAACGCTCAAACTTGCTGGCGCCGAAAAACCCGGTTTCAGTGCCAGTCGCGAAAAATTTCAACTCTGCCTCTTGGAAGATAGTATGAACAGGTCAATTTTTGGGATACTAGAAACTAGCACTCAACTTAGCTGAGGAACAAACGTGCTGCTATCAAAAGGCTTTGAAGTAGAAATGTATACCGGCACTCCCGAAGGTGAGGTTGTCGGTCTCTCCGATCGCATAGTTGCCGATCTAGAGGGATTTGTGCGGGAGCCTGATAGCCGCAATGTGGAGTACACGACCGCCCCGCTGTGCAGCTACGATCGCCTGCTGTGCGCCTTAGTCAAGCCGCGAGTCCGGCTGCGGGAGTATCTCAAAGAATTGGGCGACTATACCTTGCTGCCGGGAAGTACCCTGTCTCTCGGAGGGAGCGATCGATTTTACAGATCCGATCCCAACAACCCCTACCACACCTACATCGAGCAAACCTACGGCACCAAAGTCGTCACCGCCAGCATTCACATCAACATCGGCATCTCCCAGCCAGAAATGCTGATGCGCGCCATCCGCCTCGCCCGCGTCGAAGCACCGCTATACCTTGCCTTGAGCGCCTCTTCCCCCTTCCTCGACGGCGAAGTCACGGGCTATCATTCCACTCGGTGGGGTTTGTTTCCCAAAACTCCCGCCATCGTCCCTCTGTTTGAAAGTCACAGGCATTACATTCAGTGGACTGAAGAACAGCTAGAACTCGGTACTATGCAAAACGTCCGTCATTTGTGGTCGGCAGTGCGACCCAATGGCGATCGCCGCCCATACTGTCTCAACCGCCTCGAACTGAGAATTTGCGACCTCGAAGTCAATCCTCTGGCTTTGTTAGCCATCACTGCCTTACTAGAAGCTCGCATCTGGCAGATGATGGAAGACCCCAGCTTAGACCCCTTAGAACTCAGCACCTTGCCGGCGGCCACCCGCAACCAAGACTTAGTTGCTCTCACAGACGCCAACGAAATTGCTGCATCCCGGCAAAGTTTGGATGCCGAACTTACCCACTGGCAAGACGGCAGAACTATTCTGGCACGAGATTGGATTGAGGAAATTTACCGCGAAGTGTGGCCTATAGCCAAAAAACGTGGTTTTAGTTGCTTTCTCTCGCCACTCAAAAAGATTCTCCGGGAAGGCAACACGGCCCAGCAGTGGTTGAAGCTACACGAGGGCGGTTCGGACACCCGCAGTATTATTCTGCAAGGGATTCAGGGGATGGCTCACCAAGAATGGGAGCTAGAAGACAACTTGTGCGCCCAGTTAGTTGCCTGAAGTCCCCGCCGTTATTATAGGGGGGGCTTTCACTAGCCCCCTGGCTATGCGTACTCAGCAAATACAAATAGCCCGAACCTCCTGAGAAAAAGTTGCAGAGCGACTATCAAAAACAAATCAGAATATTTAATCAATGGAGCTCGACAAAGGTTATAAATAAAAGCTATAAGGTATATCTACCTTTGGGTAGTTTTATAAATTTCCCAATACCTGTATTTTTCGCTTTTAATTAGCTTCATGCCCCAACTTGTCTTGATTCACCCGCAAATCCCCCCGAATACTGGCAATATCGCCCGCACTTGCGCTGCCACAGACACCGAACTGCATTTAGTGGGCCCGCTGGGGTTTGAAATTAGCGATCGCTACCTGAAACGGGCAGGCTTAGATTACTGGCCTTACGTCAACCTCCACTGCCACGAAGACTTAGCGGCTTTTGGGGCCTATCGGGAGCAGCGCGGGGGACGAACGATCGGATTCAGCACTGGCGGGCGATGCAATTACGCGCAATTCCAATTTCAGCCCAGCGACTGGCTGATGTTTGGCTCGGAAACTGTAGGCATTCCCCAATTCGTCTTAGATGCCTGCGACGCCACAGTTTTTATTCCTATGAGCCAGCCTGGAGTCAGGAGTTTGAACCTCTCCGTCAGCGCCGCTGTAGGTTTATTTGAGGCTAAACGACAGTTGGGCGAGCTGGGATAAATCATTATCAACACATAAATATATAGATATTTAATAGCTGCCGGAGGTTGCCAAATCTCATTTTTAATATAAGAAATTTGTATCAAAGGGGTGAAAATCTAGATAGCCGAAATTAATATATTTTATTCATTCAAAAACAGATTGTTATCCGCAACACCAAATTACTCGCAAGATGATTCAGCAACAAAAACAAAGGATTTTAGCGATTTAGGGCGTCAGCGAGCACCAGCTTGGGTCTGAACACTATATCTAGTAAATATACGGTTGTAGGCTGTCCGGAAATTAGCATAAAGTCAGATAATAGGTAAGAGTTCAGAGCCTTACCGGAACGAAGATTTTATATATTCGTTCCAGCTATTGCGGTGTAAGGCTTGTGGGATTAATTGGAGCAGGTTTGACCGAGAATTTTAAAATTTATGACGGTTTGAGCTTGTCTAAATTTAAAAAGCAAGGTAATCTGGCCTAAGCATGATAGCTTTCAACAATCAGAATATTTTTGCTTGTTGATTTAAATTCAGCGTCATGCGATCCCCTTGAGTGTTTCCAAGGACAGTTAGCGCTTCTCAGTAGGAGGTCGTTTTTTTGAAACGAACATATCCCCAAATCAAGCCTGTTCAGGCTAGTGAAATCGACAGAGACGGTTCTGCGGAACCGTCCAAACAGACAACGCTCAGCACAGGCAGAGTTCGCTCTCTCGCCACGATCGGGCTGGCAATATCGGTAGGTGCTTCTGGCATCCTGCTACCAAGAAATGGAGACAGCGCTCGCGCGTCTGAACTCGCACCGACATCTGAATCCACCGCTGAAGTACAGCCATTCTCGGCCAACGGGCCCGCTACCTCCGCACAAGTTGACGGTTCCACGGCCCAACAGCCCGGATCACCTTCTGACCCAGTGACGGTTAATGTGCAGCAGGGGCAAAGCCTGTGGGAGCTGTCTCGGGATTATGAAGTTGAACCGTTGGCACTAGCAACTGCCAACGACATCAAACCCGATACCCAACTCCAAGTTGGTCAAGAACTGACAATTCCTATGGCTCCGGGAGCCGCGCCACAACAGAACGCCGCCGATACCGCTGTGGCTTCGCGAGAGCGCGCAGCGGCGGTCAATCCCGAAGAAAAGTTAAATTTGGCTGGCTCCGAGCCGTTGGATAGTGCTGGCCTGACAGCGCAGCCATCAACTGCAGCGACCCCGCTGGTCACGACGGTACCGGAACAAAGTTCGATCGACATCCCGAACGCAGACGGGGCGATCGACAGTTTGAAAAAACAGGAAAACCGCACCACAGAAGCTGGTCGGGCCCTGTTAGGGTATGAAGGGGGAGCAAATTTATCTACACCTGCGGCATCTTTGCCGGAGTCAGCACCGACGCTGACATCCCCCGGCTCTGCAACTGGGACAACTATCCCAGACCTTGGTGCCACACCTGTAATTTCTAATGCCGGGGTCGGTCAAGCAGCCTCGCCCGATCGAGCATTCGAGTCAATTGAACAGTCTTTGGCAACACCCAGTTTGCCCCCGGCTGTGGTAGTCCCCCCTGCGGGAAGTACCGCCGCGCCGGCTGAGGTTCTCTACAGCGTGCGTCCGGGAGATACGGTAGATGCGATCGCCAAAGGTCACGGCGTATCGCCCAACGATCTGATCTCCGTCAACAAGCTCGGCAACCCCAACTTGCTGAATGTCAATCAACGGCTAAAAATTCCCCAAGTTGGGTTGAAAAATCCAGGGGTGCAGGCGGCAGCCTCTTATTCTGCCTCCAACTCTACATCTGTCTGGGCGGCGAGTTCGGTTCCCGCATCTTTGAACCCCAGCTCGTCTACCTCGGAAATAGCCGGTGCTGGCGTTGCAGCACCCGCGCCCACAGTGCCTGTTGTCTCTCCCCTGGAGAACGTGGAAGGTCTGAACAATATTTCAGCGCCCATGGTTCCCCAAATTAACAGCATTCCGCTGACTCAAGTTTCTCAAACCATTAGCGATCCACGGAAGCTGGATCTTCAAGGCGAATCAACATTTACAGGTGCAGTTGACACCAGTGCCCTGCCGGGGCCAGCCAGTGCAACTGCTACGGGAGCATACCCGCAGCAGATCAGCTTCGTGGCAAATACTAGCGCTCAGGGTTCAAATGCCGCTCCAACTAGCGCTTTACCTGAGTCGAATTCGGAGGCTCTCCCCACCCCAGAAGCTCTCAACCCTTATTCTGAACGCTTGAGGGCAGAAGTGGTCAGGCTGCGAGAGGAATATCGTGCCTCGCGCAATTCGATCGGGGCCAATGCGGTGTCCCTGACTCCAACTGACGGGCCCTCGGTCAACCCGTCTGAGGATAGGCCAAGTGTCAATCCATATCTCTACACCCCCGACTATACGGAGGCGGTGCAGAATGAAATCAGCAGACCGCCATCGAGAGCCTGGTCTGAGCAGGTTCAGAAGCAGCAGCAAGAGCGTTTAGACCCCGCTCGCGCGGCGGAACTACAACCGATCAACCTGACGCCGACCTCTGCTCAGCAGGGGCCTGTGGTAGCCACTGCTCCTTTGGGAGCCGACGGTTACGATCCCCTAAGCAACCCGTCTTTGGGACGCATGGTTTCTCCGGAACTGCCTCCGCTTTCTAACCCTGATACTTATCTGCCTAACGGCAAAAAACAGTCGGCTAACGGGTTTATTTGGCCGTCTAAGGGCGTTCTTACTTCTGGCTACGGCTGGCGGTGGGGACGGATGCACAAAGGAATTGATATAGCAGGGCCGATCGGCACGCCAGTTGTGGCAGCATCAGACGGGGTGGTTACCTATGCTGAGTGGAACGATGGTGGCTACGGCAATCTGGTGGAAATCACCCATGCAGACGGCACTGAGACTATCTATGCCCACAACAGCCGAATTTTGGTGCAAAAGGGTCAGAAAGTCGCTCAAGGCGAACAAATTTCCGAAATGGGCAGCACGGGCTTCAGTACCGGGCCGCACTTGCACTTTGAAATTCATCCCGCCGGACAGGGTGCTATCAATCCTATGGCTTTTCTGCCGCCAGACGATGCGTCCAGCGCTTCTCGGTAACAACTGGTCGGAAGTTATGGGTTTTGAATGATTACCAAAACTCATAACTTTTACTGGAAGTCATTAGAAAGAGTGTTGTTTAAAAACAAGACATAGCTAGCCCTACCGTGCTACGATAGTAAATCGTGAAGTAGATTTGGCTCAGTGGCGCAGTGGTTAGCGCAGGGGACTCATAAGCCCAAGGTCGCAGGTTCAAATCCCGCCTGAGCCATTATTTAATCAAAAAAGCTGCGCTCTCAAATTTGAGAGCGTCTTTTTTTGATTGGTCGAGAAGATACTTGTAGTCGTTATGAGTATGATATATTTGTAACAGTTCGTAAAAAAGGAAACAAAATTTATGACCAGTGAATGCCTCCGGGTTGGTCAAGCTGCACCCGATTTCGCAGCTACAGCCGTAGTGGATCAGGAATTCAAGACAGTTAAACTGTCAGACTATAAAGGCAAAAAGTATGTAGTCCTGTTCTTCTACCCCTTGGACTTCACCTTTGTGTGCCCGACTGAGATTACAGCATTTAGCGATCGCTTCGAGGACTTCAAGAAAATCGATACCGAAATCCTCGGCGTATCCGTTGACAGCGAATTCTCTCACCTCGCTTGGATACAAACAGACCGCAAATTAGGCGGTGTCGGCGACCTCAACTATCCTTTAGTTGCTGACCTCAAAAAAACAATTAGTTCAGACTACAACGTCCTCGACCCAGAAGCAGGCGTTGCCCTCAGAGGTCTGTTCATCATCGACAAAGAAGGCATCATCCAACACTCTACTATCAACAATCTTGCCTTCGGCCGCAACGTGGATGAAACTCTCCGTACTCTGCAAGCTATCCAACACGTCCAGTCTCACCCCGATGAAGTTTGTCCCGCTGGCTGGCAGCCCGGTGACAAAACCATGACTCCCGATCCTGTCAAGTCTAAGGTATTCTTTGCTGCGGTTTAAGCAGATTATATTTGTAGGGACACGGCAGTGTCGTGCCCCTACCCGCAGGGGCATTCATTGAACCCGATTTTTAATTAGCAATTAGCACTTACCCAATTAGGAAATATGCTGACTTCTACTAATTTTAGCGGCTTGTTAAATCAGCGGTTTTTCCAAAATTTATTGCCTGTTCCGGCGACTAATGTTCTGAACCTGGGGCTGATGACGCCAGATTTTGAATTGCCGGATATTAATAATGGCAAATTGGTGCGGCTGTCGAATTATCGCGGGGATAAGCCGGTAATTCTGGCTTTTACGCGGATTTTTACGGAAAAGCAATATTGCCCTTTCTGTTTTCCTCACATTAAAGCTTTGAATGAAAACTGGGAAAAATTTGCGGATCGCAATATAGAATTATTGATGGTTGCCAGTACCGACGATCGCCAAAGCCAAATTGTGGTTAGAGATTTAGGCTTGAAAATGCCTCTGCTTTCTGATCCAGGCTGTCAAGTTTTTCGGGCTTATCAAGTCGGTCAGGCTTTAGGTGCTCCTTTGCCGGCTCAGTTTGTTTTGGGTGCAGATGGAAAACTCCTCTTCAAACATTTGTTTTCTTTCATAGACCACAATGCTAGTGTAGACACTTTGCTGCAATATGTCGATCGGTAAGGAAACCGCTGCTGTGTCCTAATTGGGAGTTTTTCACCGCTGATGTACGCTGGTTTAGGCCCATCAGCGGGATTTTTTCCTCGGTTGACACTGGCTGCGACAGATCTTTAGTTATAAATACTTATTGTGCCAATTGCGATGGCGGAATGTTGCCATCTTCGATCAACATTAATCTAGGCTATAGCTTGAAGGTACTTAGTACAAGTTTAAGCCGATGTCGTCTCCCAAAGATCGATCGAGCAAAATTGAATTGAGCGTCCTAGCGTCGCATCCTGAGTTGTTGACAGGTTTAGATGCGTGGCTGCGGCTGGGTTTGCTTTCGCCTGCGGAGGTGGAGCAATTGTGCCGGCAGTATTTAGTCTGCCCGCTTCCCGATCGCGCTGTAGACCTTTCTGAAATTGACGGCCCGCGAACTCCTATTAACGAGCCAAAAATACCTGCCTTATCAACGCCTCAAGCCTTACCTAGCAGCAGAGAAAGCGTTGCTAGGCCCACAGAAACTACTCAAACCCCTAATTCTATCGCTCAAATTTTGCACTCATTAATGGCAGAAATTAGCGTGGTCTGGCTGTTGTTTTTAGGAGTGTTCATGGTAGTTGTCTCCTCTGGAGTCTTAGCGGCCAGTCAGTGGGAAAGATTTCCGGCCGCCGGACAATATGGAGTTTTGTTAGCTTATACTTTAACTTTTTGGGCGATTAGCAGTTGGGCAAACAGACAGCATAATTTGCACTTGACTGCTAAAACTTTGCAAGAAGTGACGCTGTTGCTAGTGCCGATCAATTTTTGGGCAATGGATACTTTTGGATTGTGGCGGTATCCTTGGGATTGGGCGGTAGCAATCGCAGCGGCACTTATTTTGACTTGGATAACTGCCCGGATTATAAAAGATCAATATCAAAGCTTTTCAGGAAAAAACATCACTCGCTCGATCGCCCTAAATCACTTGGGATTGAGTTTTTTGCACTGGGGGTGGGCATTGGCCGGCTTTTCCGTGGGTGCCGTTTATGTAGGTACAGTGGGAACTGCTGCTGCTAGAGTTTATCAAGTTCAGCAACAACGATTGCAATCTCTCCAACGTGGGGGAAATACTGAAACATTCCCCGCTGCTTTCAGTTTGAGCAGAGATTTTCTGACTTACAAAAAAGCCGCTTTAGTAGCTTATTCGTTAGGAATTTTACTGAGTCGGGCGATATTTGTCAAGGATGTAAATATCGCTGAAATGGGTTTAGCTTTGGGAATTTGTGGCGTGCTTTTAGCATGGCTGGATTGGCAGCAGCCCCTCGCATCTGGGACTATTACAAACAATATATCCAACCAGCCAAATCCCAGCTATTTTTTTAAATGGCAATTAGCGGGAATGGGTTTGTTGGGTTTGGGATACCTGGTTTGTTTTCGCGATATTCCGCTACAGGCGATCGCACTTAGCGGATTGGCTGTTTGGTTTTTTTATAACCGTTTAGTGCGGTTTTGGCAAAAGTTTGATTTGCTAATGCTTGAGGCGGTGGGACTTCAGAGTATTTGGCTGTTTGGGCGAGTGCTTCCTTTAGGGATTAAAACACAATTTGTTGCATTTTTAACTCAGCTTACAAACTCTCAGAACACTCCTTGGGCTTTTTGGGGTGTTCTGCTGTTGCCTTATTTAATTTTAATGGTAAGTGTGGCGCAGTGGCTCTACCGCAAGCGAAAGTTTCAACTTGCCCGTTTTGGCGAAAACCTTGCTCTCGGTTTGGGGATTGTTTTAACTGTTATTAGTTTAGTCAATCCGTTTTGGCGATCGCTCAATTTATTGGTATCTACTTTAATTTTAGGTTGGATCACTTGGAAATACGTAATTCCCGATAATTCCCGGCGAGTTTCGAGGCCGGCTTCTGCGGCTGAACAACAGGGAAATCCGGCAATTTTGGTTCCCATAACTCACATTATGGGTTTAGGCGCGATCGCTTCGGCAATAGACTTATTTTTTCCAAACCAGCCACCCAATATTTGGTCGGCCATATTATTGATTTTTATGGCGGCTGAGTGGGTATTTTTTGTCTGGATAAAAGCGGCTAATTTCCGCGAAAATTCTGCCTTTTTTCGCTGGCATCCTGCATGGTTCCAAAGTTCCTGGTATCTGGGCTTAGTATTAGCAGGATTCAGCTTTATATTGTTGCAAAATTATTTAATTGCGGGTACTGCCACTCATCGCCCTCAGTGGAGTTTGGTCTGGCTGGCGACTCCTTTGGCTTTGACTGCTGTTGCTAAATATACTGAGGTTCCTCACAAACGAGTTGCCAGTACCTTTAGTGCGCTATCCTTAATATTCGCACAATTTCTAATTTTTACTTTTCCGGGATATCGGTTAATTGGTTTTGGCTTGGCAGCCGGATTAATGTTGGTCAATACTTACTACTTAGTAGAGCTACCAGCGGCTGTGATTGGAGTGGGGTTTGGCTTGAGTTTGGTAGCGGCGGCGATCGAGCAATTAGGTTTTGTGTCGGGTTGGGATTGGGCAATTGCTGGGGCGATCGCTCTTTTGTCTCTGTGGTTGCTTCGCAGCATAATAGTTCGTTTTTCCAGGGGTTTACCTGAGCCTTCTCAATTAGGTGAAATTTACGAGCGAGCTTTAGATGGGTGGGCAATTTTACTGGCAAGCTTGCTGTTAACAACTATTACTTTTTATTCCTATGGACTCTACGCCGCCAGTAGCTTGAGTTTCCAGCCTTCTGCTGAAGCTTTGGCTGCGATTTTGGTGATAATGGCTGCGATTATTTTCCGAAGTTTACGCCAACTTTCCCCTCTGGCAATTTATGCCTGGGCTTGGAGTTTGGAGTTGTTGACAGCAGTGGGTTTGAGTTTTGTCGATCGCACTACGATTAATTTGGCAGTTGCTAATATCGCTCTCGGATTGTTTACTCAATTATTGGGTGATTTGTGGCGCCGGCGCCACCCCGATCCAACAATTTTACCTAGCATTCATTTTATACCTTTGGTTTACGGGGTATTGGGTTTAATTTTCCGATCGCACACTTTTGCGAATTGGACTGGTTTAACTGTGTTGGGTGCGTCTTTAATTGCGATCGGCATTGGTAGGCGGGAGCAAGAATTCAAACCTCTGGTTTATTT
Source organism: Microcoleus sp. S13C4 (assembly GCF_036700865.1). NCBI lineage: Bacteria > Bacillati > Cyanobacteriota > Cyanophyceae > Oscillatoriales > Microcoleaceae > Microcoleus > Microcoleus sp. S13C4. The sequence goes on along the minus strand of NZ_JAUBPS010000015.1, from coordinate 48,737 downwards.
AGGATTAATTGGCGTGTCGGTTGCTGCTTACGAATCGCTACTCTATCAACTTTTTCAAACACCAGGAGGAGTTTTTGGCGACGGCTTAATTGTCCTAGCAACTCTCGGCACAACTTTAACCTATATCTATCGCATTTTATCTCCTTGGCTCAGCAATTATTTACATTTAACCAATGCTGAACTAAAGATATTTACTCACCTGCACTGGGTTTTGAGCAGTGGGCTGCTGATTTGGGCTTCTGCCCATGATATTAAATCCGGCTTAAGTTTAGGATTAGTGACTGGTGCTTTATTAGTTCAATATGCTTTCTTGCAAGGGCGAAATAATCTCGATCGCCAATGGGCAGAAATTTGGATTTACTTGGGTTGGCTAGAAGCCTTTGGCATCCGGCTTTACTGGATCAATACACCTTTAGTTAAGTATATTTCCGGGCCACTGGGGCCTTGGAAAGTTGCCCTCGCTTCTCTATTTGCTTATTTAATTTACATTTTGCCTTGGGACAACTGGGGTTGGTCAAAAAAACCTTGGCAGGTAATTGCTTCGCTGATTCCAATAGTTACTATTTTGGAAAGTCCGGCTAAGTTTTATCCGATTAGCTTGCTGATAGCTCCTACCTTCTATTTTTTCCTGGCTTGGGACAGGGAGGAAGTCCGTTTTAGCTATGTGAGTGTGGCGATAATTGACTGGATAATGCTGCGGTGGTTGTGGCAAATAGGATTGACTCAGCCAGAGTTTTATGTTACTCCTTTAGGACTTTCTTTACTTTACATTACTCAGTTCGATCGCACTCTGAAATTACCAGCAGAAAAACCGCTGCGCCACAATCTGCGGATGCTCGCAACGGCGCTGATTTGCGGGATACCTCTTTTTACTCAGCAAAGCCACGGTTTAGTTGCGGGAGCTTTTAGTTTAGTGGCTATTGCAGCGGGTTTGGCACTGCGAATTCGGGCATTTTTGTTTGTGGGAACGGCTGTATTTTTAATCAATGTTTTCTATCAGTTGGTGGTTCTTATCTTCGATTATCCGCTGATAAAATGGGCGATTGGTTTGGCTTTTGGGATTGTGTTTATCTGGATTGCTGCTACTTTTGAAACTCGGCGCGATCGCATTTCTGCTTTGGTACAGCATTGGGTTGTGCAATTGCAATCATGGGATTAGATTCATCGATAACTGGCTTTTTTTTACTGGTATTTTTAAATTAAAAACCCGGTTTCTCCGAGAAACCTGGTTTTTAATTAACAGTATTTATCCGTTTGTCGATCGCATTAATGGCTTAATGCGAATTCGGGCAATTTTGGCTCAGATGGACCATCGGGCAACACCTTAACCTGACCGTTTTCATCCACATCTACGATCGCCTTTTGGCCGTCTTTCAGCTTCCCGGAGAGCATTTCCTCAGCCAGTACATCTTCCAACAACCGCATGATTGCACGGCGCAAAGGTCGAGCACCGTAGCTGGGATTGTAGCCTTCTGTAACTAAAAGTTCCTTGAACCGTTCCGTCACCGACAAAGTAATACCCTGTTCGGTTAAGCGGCTGAAGACTTGCTGCAACATAATGTCCGCAATCTGCTTGACTTCTTCCCTGTTCAACTGGCGGAAGACGATAATCTCATCCAAGCGGTTGATAAATTCGGGACGGAAAAACTGTTTGAGTTCTTCGTTTACCAAGCTGCGAACGCGGTTGTACTGACCGTCTGCGGCACTTTCAGCAAACTCGAAACCGAGACCGCCACCACCTTTTTCAATCACTCGCGAACCGATGTTTGAGGTCATGATCAGCAGCGTATTCTTAAAGTCAACTGTCCGACCTTTAGCGTCAGTTAAGCGGCCATCTTCCAAGATTTGCAGCATCATGTTGAAGACATCCGGGTGAGCTTTTTCGATTTCGTCGAACAAAATCACCGTGTAAGGACGGCGCCGGACTGCTTCTGTTAGTTGACCGCCTTCATCGTAGCCCACGTAACCGGGAGGCGAACCGATGAGTTTGGAAACCGTGTGACGTTCCATGAATTCGGACATATCTAACCGAATCATGGCTTCTTCGGAACCGAAGAAATAAGTTGCCAGGGCTTTTGTAAGTTCGGTTTTGCCGACGCCTGTGGGGCCGGAAAAGATGAAACTGGCGATCGGGCGATTCGGATTTTTCAAGCCTACCCGCGCGCGGCGGATAGCCCGAGAAACTGCGGTGACAGCTTCTTCTTGACCGATCAAGCGCTGGTGCAAAGTATCTTCCATATGCAACAGCAATTCCGATTCGGATTCTGTCAGCTTGCTGACTGGTACTCCCGTCCAATTAGCCACGATGTGGGCGATGTCTTCTTCGGTGACGATGGGAGAAGTTTTGAGTTGGCTTTTGTTGATCGTAGCTTCGGCGATTTCGGCTTCAATTTCTAATTCGCGATCGCGCAATTTTCCAGCTTTGTCGAAGTCTTGCTCGCGCACTGCTGCATCTTTTTCTTTTGTTACTGCCGGCAGTTGCTTTTTGAGCTCTTTAACTTCGGGCGGGGTTTGTGAATTCATCACGCGGACGCGGGAACCTGCTTCGTCAATTAAGTCGATCGCCTTGTCTGGCAAAAACCGATCGTTAATGTATCTGTCTGACAGTGTGGCCGCTGCTTCTAAAGCTGCGTCGGAAATTGTCAGTCTGTGATGCTGTTCGTAAGCCGATCGCAACCCGTACAATATTTCTATTGTTTCAGCCACGCTCGGTTCACCGACTTTGATCGGTTGGAAGCGGCGTTCTAAGGCAGCGTCGCGCTCGATGTGCTTACGATATTCGTCCAAGGTAGTGGCGCCGACACACTGTAATTCGCCTCTAGCAAGGGCTGGTTTGAGCATATTGGATGCGTCCATGCTGCCTTGAATTGCGCCTGCACCGACTAAGGTGTGAATTTCATCAATTACCAGAATGATGTTGCCGGCAGCGCGAATTTCGGCCATGATTTTCGTGAGCCGTTCTTCAAATTCGCCTCGGAACTTTGTACCTGCAATCAGCGAACCCATATCGAGGCTGATTACTTGTTTGTCTTCTAAAATTTCCGGGACGTTTCTATTAACAATCCGCTGGGCTAGGCCTTCGGCGAGGGCTGTTTTGCCTACTCCCGGTTCGCCTACTAAAACAGGATTGTTCTTCGTGCGACGCCCGAGCACTTGGATCACGCGCTCGATTTCATTTTCGCGGCCCACTACGGGGTCGAGTTTGCCTGCTGCGGCTAACTTGGTCAGGTTTGTGCCGAATTCTTCTAAAGTCGGGGTTTTGCGATCGCCGCTATCTCCCCTGCCTCCGGGTACGGCCGCGACTTCTCCCACGGCACGAATTACCTGCGTGCGGACTCTCTGGCGATCGATCCCCAAGTTTTGCAGCACCTTCGCCGCCACCCCTTCATCATCCTGAATCAGCCCCAGCAAGATGTGCTCGGTGCCGATGTAATTGTGGCCTAACTGCCGCGCTTCGTTCAGCGCCGTCTCAAAAATGCGCTTGACGCGGGGCGTAAAAGGAATTTCCGGCGGGAGGAACCCGGAACCTCTACCGATGATATTTTCGATTTCATTGCGCGCCTCTTTCAAGTTGAGGCCCATATCCAGTAATACTTTTGCAGCGATGCCAGTGCCTTCGCCGACGAGCCCCAGAAGAATTTGCTCGGTGCCTACAAAATTGTGACCGAGGCGCCGCGCTTCCTCTTGGGCTAGCATGATTGCTTTAATGGCTTGTTCTGTAAAGCGTTCAAACATATTTTTTCTATCCTACTGTCTGGGCGAGGGCTGTATCGCTGCTGGTGAGGAGCGATTTGGAACACTACACAAATTATAGATGTAAATTTTTGTGTATTTCCTTCTCTAACAATGTATCTTGCTAAGGGAGGAGGGACAGTGGGGAGACCCGAATAGTAGGGGTGTGGTTGCCGTCCGCTGTCGATCGGATATTAATTGAGAATAATAGTAGCAAAATGGCTTGATTCCATGAATACTATCATTTTATCTCTAACTAGATTCTTCTACGAGTAAATAAAGCTGGATTTTTTTTGTACCTAAGTACGTGGTTTAATTAAGCATATAAAAGTTTTCCTGTCAAGACTTTTGACGGTTGAGGATGCTCGTGCTGTCAGCAAACAGCCAACACTCAACAGCGAACAGCGACTCGAATCAGATATATTTTCAACTCTGAGGAGAACTCCATGCAATTTCTATCGCAATACCAAATCCACTCCACTCTCCACGAAGGTATCGAAACGATTATTTATCGAGGAAAAATCCCCACCCACCAGGATACAACCATACTCAAAATCCTGAAAGCGGAATATCCCACCCTCGATGCAATTACCCGGATCAAGCACGAGTATCGCATTCGGAAACATTTAGACCATCCGGGCCTAGTTAAAGTCATTAGCCTAGAAACCTTTGACAACCGTCTCGGCTTGCTTTTAGAAGACTTTGAGGGCGAATCTCTCGATCGACTGATGTCGAGACAAAAGCTCGAAGTCATAACCTGTTTGAGGTTTGGCATCCAACTCATAAAAGCCTTAGAATATCTGCACGTTGAAAAAATAATTCACAAAGATATTAAGCCTAGCAATATCATCATCAACCGCGAAACAGGAATTATTAAACTGACAGATTTCGGGATTGCTTCACGATTGTCCAAAGAAAATCCCCAAATTAATAATATTAACTCGATAGTCGGTACTTTTGCTTATATGTCTCCGGAACAAACCGGGAGAATGAACCGCACCCTCGACTACCGCACCGACTTTTATTCTTTCGGGATTACCTTATATGAAATGCTGACAGGTCAGTTACCATTTATGAGTAACGACCCCTTAGAAATAGTTTACAGTCACATAGCCTCTCAAGCAGTTTTAGCCCATCAAATTAATTCATACATTCCACCAGCTATCTCACAAATTGTGAGGAAATTGATGGCAAAAAATGCCGAAGACAGATATCAAACAGCAGGCGGATTGTTAGCCGATTTAGAAATTTGTTTAGATCAGTTAGAAAATACAGGCAAGATAGCCGATTTTACGCCTGGAAATTTAGATATATTGAGTCAGTTGTTGATTCCTCAAAAATTGTACGGTCGCGAAACACAAGTCAGTGAACTACTGGCAGCATTTGAACGTGTAGCTAATCCTTGCGACGAAAATTCTTTCCCTTCCCAAATTGAACTGATCTTAGTGTCGGGTTATGCAGGTATAGGCAAATCGGCCGTAGTTAGCGAAATTCAAAAACCCATCACCAGACAGCGGGGCTATTTTATTTCTGGTAAATTTGATCAGTTCAAACGGAATATACCTTACGCATCTTTAATTCAAGCTTTTCAATCTTTGATCCAGCAGTTACTTGCAGAAAATAACGAAAAATTACAAAATTGGCAACATCAACTTTTAGCCGCCCTAGGCGATTCCGGGCAAGTAATTATTGACGTAATTCCAGAACTAGAATTGGTAATTGGCAAACAGCCTGCCGTTGCGGAACTTGCCCCCACAGAAGCACAAAACCGCTTTAACAGGCTATTTAAAGAATTTATCCACGTATTCGCGCAAAAAGATCATCCATTAGTCATATTTATCGATGACTTGCAGTGGTCAGATTCAGCGACCTTGAAATTAATGGAATTGCTGGCGACCGACCCAGATAGCAAATATTTACTATTAATTGGAGCCTATCGAGACCATGAAGTTAGCTCTACACATCCTTTAATGCAAACAGTAGATTACCTTCAAAAAAGGGGAATTATTCTCAACAAATTTGTGCTGGAACCTCTTTCTTTAGCCCAGGTAACAGAGTTAATTTCTGAGACATTGAATGACTCAGAAAGAATTCACCCCTTAGCGGAGTTAATTTGGAATAAAACTGGTGGTAATCCTTTTTTTGTGACGCAATTGCTCAACACTCTTTATCAAGAAAAACTTTTGAAATTTGACTTTACCCGGCTGCTCTCTACCGGAATAAAAGGGCAGTGGCAGTGGAATATTGAGGAGATTCAAGCTATTGGTATTACAGATAAGAGTGTAGTTGAACTGGTAGCCCGTCGGATTCAAAAACTGCCAGAGATTACACGAGAAATTTTGAAATTAGCCGCTTGTGTTGGGGACAAATTCACTTTAGATGTTCTCTCTACTGTCAACGCAAAATCTCCATCAGTCACTGCGAGTGAGCTCTGGGATGCTTTGCAAGCGGGGTTAATACTTCCCTTGAATGAGAGTTACCTCATTCCTTTATTTTTAGATGGAGAATCAGCCGTTAATTCAACTTTCGATTCTTCGCGAATCAGCTATAAATTTTTGCACGATCGCGTTCAGCAAGCTGCATATTCGCTGATTCCTGATGAGGAAAAGAAAGCTACTCATCTTAGCATCGGTAAATTGCTACTTGAAAATAAGCCAGCCGATAAAGTAGAAGAGAGAATTTTTGATATTATTAACCAGTTGAATGTAGGAATTGATTGTCTCACCCGGCAATCAGAAAAAGATGAATTAGCTGGATTAAATTTAATGGCTGGGCATAAGGCAAAAGCAGCTAACGCTTATGAACCCGCTGTTAAGTATTTGAATGTGGGAATTTCTTTATTAGCACCTGATAGCTGGGTTCGCAACTATAACATGACGCTGCGGCTGTATGTAGAGACACTGGAAGCGGAATATTTAAACACTAACTTTGAGCAAGCAGAAGTTTTGGCAGAAGTGGTTTTGCGATCGGCGAAACACCAGCTTGACATAGTGAAAGTATATCAGCTAAAGATCATATTTTATCAGGCTCAAGGCCTGATGCTAAAAGCTGTTGAAACAGGTCTAGAAGTGCTGCAAATGCTGGGAGTAAACCTATTAGATAACAAAACCATTGCAGTGCCAAAATTGCCGCGACTTGAGGAATTAGAAAACCTGCCAGTTATGACAGATCCTTATCAACTGGCAACTATGGAAATCCTGACAGCCCTCTATCCTCCTGCTTACATTGCCAAACCAGAAATTGTGTCCTCCCTCGTCTTGACTATGGTCAATCTTTGTATTGATCGCGGTCATTCAGCATTAGCTAGTTTTCCCTATACTCTTTATGGAATGATATTATGCGGCGTCGAAGGCGACACCGAAGCTGGCTACTACGCTGGGCTAATCGCTTTAAAGCTGCTACAACAATTTAATGCTAGCCAACAGAAAGCTAAGGTTTATGTAATGTTTAATGGTCATATAAGAATATGGAAAGAGTCTACTAAGAATACACTTGCTTCCTTTCTAGAAGGAAGAAATTTTGGTGTGGAAAGTGGTGACTTAGAATGGGCTATTTATAATTCTAAGCACTACATTACCAATTTATTTTTGGTGGGAGAACCGCTAGAATATGTCCAAGAAAAACAAAGCATTTATATGGAATTTTTGGTAAAAAATAAACACGAATTTGCCATAGGTTATGCTAAAATTTGGCAAGTAATTGCTTCAAGCTTAAGAAGCAAAACAGCAGAGCAAGTACGATTAGTTAGCGCCAGGTTGGATGAACCTGCTGTGATGTCGCGTTGGCAGAAAGAAAATAATCGAATGTCGCTGTTTGCAGCTTATGTTGCTAAATTGATGCTGCTTTATTTACTTAAAGATTATGCTCCGGCTGTTGCCAGCGGTAAATTAGCGGCAGAATACGCAGATGGGGCGATCGGCTTAATCACTGTTGGGGTACACAATTTCTATTATTCGCTGGCCCTCCTCGCTCACTATCCTGACAGTGACAATCAAGAAGCATACCTAGCTATTGTTAACTCTAATCAGCAAATTATGAAAAAATGGGCCTATCATGCACCCATGAATTATCAGCACAAGTACGACTTAGTTGAAGCTGAGAAAGCTCGACTTTCCAGCGAGAAACTTGCAGCAATGAATTATTATGACTTAGCTATTAAAGGAGCGGCTGCTAACGGTTACATCCAAGAAGAAGCATTAGCTTATGAATTAGCTGGAGAGTTTTATCAATCTTTGGATAAAGAGATAATTGCTCGAACTTATCTGACACAAGCTTATTATGCCTATATCGGCTGGGGAGCTATAGCAAAAGTTAAACACTTAGAATCCCGTTATCATTATTTAGTCGATCGCAATCAAGGAGCCATATCTAAAAATGTTGATCTCACCACTGCCACAACTACTATCAACAATAGTTTGGTGCTGGATTTGTCCACAGTTGTCAAAGCATCTCAAGCTGTTTCGAGCGAAATAATTCTGAGCCGCTTGCTAGAGAAACTCGTACAGCTTGTCAAGGAAAACGCAGGTGCTGAAAAAGTATTATTTCTGGCCAAGACAGGTAATCAATTATTCATAGAAGCGGCGATGACAGGTGACTGTAAGAATGTAACTGTGTTGCAATCTGTGCCAATTGCCGAATCCGATCTGCTGCCAATTTCCTTGATTAACTATGTAGAAAGAACCAAAAAATACTTGGTTTTAGATGATGCTACCCGAGCCGAGCAATTCCAATTTGACCCTTATATTGCGGTCAATCAACCCCTATCTATCCTGGTATTGCCAATTATCCATCAAGGCAACCTTACGGGAATTATTTATTTAGAAAATAATTTAACAAAAAGTGCTTTTACTAGCGACAGGGTAGAAATTTTGGGATTCCTGTCTGCACAAGCAGCTATTTCTCTAGAAAATGCCCGTTTTTATACTATTCTGGAAACGCGAGTAGCGCAAAGAACTGAAAAATTGCAAACTGCACTGGAAGAACTCCGGCACACTCAATTGCAGCTAATCCAAAGTGAAAAAATGTCTAGTTTAGGAGAAGTGGTAGGGGGAATTGCTCACGAAATTAATAACCCAATTAATTTTATTTATGGAAATTTACATTACACCAATGAATACGCTCAAAATTTATTAGATTTAATACGTTTATACCAAAATAAATACCCAAATTACGAGTCCGAAATAGTAAATAAAAGTGAGGAAATAGATTTAGATTTTTTGATGAATGATTTCACTAAAATGATTGATTCCATGAGAGTGGGTGCTGCGAGAGTTCGCGATATTGTGCTTTCTCTGCGAAACTTTGCTCGACTAGATGAATCTGATAGAAAATGGGTTAATATCCACGAAGGTATCGATAGCACTTTGATGATTTTGGATCACAAATTAATTGATATTCAAGTGATTAAGGAGTACGACAATTTGCCTTTAGTGAACTGCTATCCGGGAGAAATTAATCAGGTATTTATGAATGTACTGACTAATGCGATTGATGCTTTTTGTCGCGAAAGAGGGAGTGAAGTTGACTCGAAACAGACTCCGACAATTCAGATTTGCACTGAAGTCGCGGAAGGAAATCAAGTAGCGATTCGCATTGTTGATAATGGTGTGGGGATGAATTCGGAGGTGCTGGGTAAAATATTCGATCCGTTTTTTACTACTAAACCCGTAGGTAAGGGGACTGGTTTGGGATTGTCTATCAGTTATCAAATTGTGGTAGAACAGCATGGAGGAAAGTTAATTTGCAAGTCGGAACCTGGAGAGGGAAGCGAGTTTACTCTACTGCTGCCGTCTTGATGAATTAAAGCCATCGTGAAAGCAACTGTTCCATTACTTTCACAAAGCCGATCGCAATTTGGATCAACGGCCAACCCACAAAACAAATTAACACTGCCCAGCGAGTTTGAATATCCAAACCTTGGCGAACGGCCACAATTACAGCTAGCAAACTCCACACAGCTAATATCCGCTCTATTCCTTGTCCCAGCAAAGGAATTAACGTTAAAAAATTCAGCACTTGTGGGGCGTAGGCAAAGCCGATCGGAACCAGCAACTCCCTATAAGTTACGTGCCCCGGCTTCAGCCACTCCCCGATTTTAAAGATAGTGAAAGTCCAAAAATAATAACCCCCTGCGACTGCCAAACCCTCTATCCAAAGTGCTAAAAATAACACTGATAGCTCAGTTCGATTGATTAACAAAATGACGGCGCTGCCCAACACGCGGGACAGCGCTGCTAAAATTACAATTGTTAAAGCTATTCGCTTAGTTCTGCCAGTGTAGGGAGTTTTTTCGTAAAAATTGCCGTTCAAAGAAAGTGCGTTCCAAAGCGTTGCCCCCAAACCTGCAATTGAATCTTCTCCCTTCACGTTGAACTCCTGCTCCTCAAGATAGTTGACAACTTTTACAAAATAAGCTCTAATACAGCAGAATCACCGAAATATTTCTAGGTAATTAGGTAATTAATTGGCATTCTACCAGATTTTATTAAATGCTAAGATTGATTTTACGGATACTTGCATGGCTGCGCGGGGGAAGTTTAAATTTGTTGCTCATCGCAGGTGTAATCCTGATAATTTGGGGCATTCTTTCGCCGGTGGGTACTGTTATATGGTGGCTGAATCAAAGTGCCGAAACTTTGGGTTTCAAGAAAAATCCGCCGGAGATATTGCCCTCTAACAAGGGCAACCTAGAAGCGCGCAAGTCTTCGCAGCTCAATTGTTATATCATCTTTTTACCGGGAGTTGGCGATTTTTCGGGGGATGAATTAACCCCTGGCGAAGAGTTTTTTCTCAAGCGTTTAGTTAAAAGTCACCCGCAGTGCGTAGCAGTGGGCGATGTTTTTCCTTATTCAGCGTCTAACAAAAGTTTAGGAGGAGAGCGGTGGCTAGCTCCTTTTTGGCGATTTGCAGAACAGGCCAAAAGCGGGCCGATTGCGGGGGATATATTCATCAAAATTCGCAATCTCTGGAGGTTTGCAATTTCTCTAGATTATCGCTACGGCTTTGCATACAATCAGGGAATTGCTAATGCAATTATCGATCGCATGAATGCTCAATCTCCCATTTCAGTTAATCCTCAAAAACCTTTGAAAGTTATTTTAATTGGCACTAGCGGCGGCGCACAAGTTGCTTTGGGTGCTACTCGTTATCTTAAAGAATGGCTGAAGGGAGAAATTACGGTTGTTTCGGTTGGGGGCGTGTTTTCCGGAGAAAAGGGTTTTGCAGAGGCCGATCGCATTTTCCACTTTCGCGGCACTCGCGATTCAATTGAGGATATTGGCGGCATAGTTTTTCCGAGTCGCTGGTACTGGTACGCGACTTCTCCTTTCAATCAAGCTCGTTTGCAAGGCCGCTATGCAGAAGCTTTGAGCGGCCCTCACAAGCACGACGGCGATGATGGATATTTTGGGGAAAATCGGGCGGCGGACGGTAAAAAGTATGTAGATATAACCCTGGACAAGATTAATCAATTGCCTGTTTGGTCTAAGGGCGCGCGGGATTGATGAGTTCTTGCATATTCGATGCTTGTACAATTCTAATTTAGTTAGAAGGAAAAAATGAGTTTTAATTTATTCATAAAGAGAGGAGTGGCGTTCATCATTAAAAACTAACTTTATTAGAGTCAACAATAAAACTCTTCGGGGCAGTTGCTTAGACCAAGGTTAGGAATATACAATTTAAATACATAACCGCTTAGTCATTACTCATTAGTTATTAATTGTGTCATTGTTGGTTTTGCATCGCTTGAAGCTTGGCATTGTTGCCTTCCAGTCTCTACCTCCAATTCCCGATGCCCGATGCCCAATTCCCAATTCCCAATTCCCTATTATCAATGTCTAGACCAACATTATATATTGCCATCACGAATCACGGATTCGGCCACGCTGTCCGAGTCTCCTCCGTAGCGGCCAAAATTCAAGAATTAAATCCAGATATTTTACTAATTATCACAACAACAGCACCTCGCTGGCTGCTAGAATGTTACATTGGTGGCGACTTTATCCACCGTCCCCGCGCTTTTGATGTGGGTGTCGTGCAAGCTGACAGTTTGAATATGGATAAAGACGCGACGCTGGAAAAATTGCGGGAAATTCGGAAAAAGCAAAATTCCCTAATTGCCAGCGAAGTTAATTTTATCAAGCAAAATCGGGTGGGTTTGGTGCTGGCAGATATTCCTCCTTTGGCAACGCGAATGGCGACATCGGCTGGGGTTCCTTGCTGGATGATGAGCAATTTTGGGTGGGATTTTATCTATCGCGAGTGGGGCGGGGAATTTGTAGAAATGGCAGATTGGATTGGGGAATGTTTCGGAATGTGCGATCGCCTTTTTCGTCTTCCTTTACACGAACCGATGCCAGCTTTCCCAAATATTCAAGATGTTGGCTTAACTGGCGGCAACCCTCGCTACAGTAACGATAAAGTTCGGGAAGTATTCGGCATCGAAACACCGCTGGAAAAAACGGTATTGCTGACTTTTGGGGGATTGGGTTTAGACGAAATTCCTTATCAAAATTTAGAGCAATTTAGCGACTGGCAATTTATTACTTTTGATGCGGGAGCTCCCGATTTGCCGAATTTGATTTATGTCAAAAATCAGGAGTTTGCACAATCTTTCCCGATTTTACCGCGTCCGGTTGATATTATTCCTGTCTGCGGGCGCTTAGTTTCTAAACCGGGATACAGCACTTTTGCGGAAGCTTTGCGCTTGGAAATACCTATTGTTTCTATAATGAGAGAAGGTTTCGCGGAATCTGGGGTGTTGCTGGAAGGGATTCAAAATTATGCGGAACATCAAATCTTGACAGAAACGGAGTTTTTTGAGGGGGATTGGGAGTTTTTGCGAAAACCGCTGCATCCGCCCCGTTTGTCGGGTAAATTGGATAAAAATGGTACGGAGGCGATCGCCCAAGCTGTTGTAGACTACTTTTCATAAGTGCGATTAGAAATCGAGCTTACACAAACAAAGTCTACCTCCGGCGACAGAAGACTTTTGCATCAGTTTCATCCAAAATCTAAAATCTAAAATCGAATGAATCACTATCAACAGATACTCAAGATTCAAACTACAGGGAAATCTTTGGGCAAAATCACTCCTAAGATAGAAGAGGTGGTGGCGAATTCAGGTATAAAAACGGGACTTTGTAGTTTATTTTTGCGCCATACTTCTGCTAGTTTGGTGATTCAAGAAAATGCTGACCCGGATGTACTTAAGGATTTGGCTAACTTTTTAGCTAAACTGGTACCGGAGGGCGATCGCTACATTCACGATGCGGAAGGCCCAGACGATATGCCGGCACACATTCGCACTGCGCTGACTCATACTTCTGAACAAATCCCGATCGATCGAGGCAGGTTGCTGTTAGGAACTTGGCAGGGAATTTACCTGTGGGAACACCGCCAGCGGGGTCACATTCGCGAATTAGTTGTTCACGTCAGCGGCACTTGATCGGAATTTGTACCTCGCTGATTTTAGTTGCTTCCGGCGTCATCGGGGAGTTGTAAAAAAAGCGGCGCGGCGGGCCCACTATTTCGTATTCAGGATGTTCTTGAAGCCAATCTTTGAGTTTCTGGAGGTTATTTTCGTAGCTTTCCCAACTGTAGGCCCCACCCACGCCGATGCTGACAACCATCATCGGAGAAGTATCTGTGACTTCTACAGCGGAGTTAACGCTGCTGGGGGCGATATTTGGTTCGGGATAGAGGAACGAAACTTCTGCTTGGGGAACTCCATCGATTTCCCCGGAAGTTGCAGTGTAGCGCGCTTCTACTGGCGTTGTCATCGCAATTTGGTTGTTGCTGATGTGTTGAAATAAGGGATTGAACGCGATGCCAGTTGCTTGTCGCAAATCGCCAGCGTGGGTGTAGGTGACAGCGCGGTACTGAGGATATTGCTTAACTTCTATGACCCCAATCTGTGCGGGTTCAGGGAATCCAGTAGGTAATACCATTTGAGATTTAAAAGTTTAGATTTTACATTAAAGAATGGGGAAGACTGACTCCGCAAGGGTTTGGAACTTGCTTGCAGTTGCATGGTTTTTGGCAACTGGTATAAATAAGCTGAGATTGTTTGCAGACAATCGTTCAGGTGGCACAATTAGTTTAGCAGTTATTTAAGGCGGTGCTAACTGTCGATCGCCTAGAATGAGTTTAGAGATTATTAATTAACCTCGTAATAATACGGACGGCACTGAGTAAGCAGAGAAACATTAATGTAGTTGTGCTTGAAAAATTAGCGTTTTTCAGGCGTTTGCTATTTGTCTCGGAAAATATTCGGCTGTTGGGCCGATCGAGCTGTGCGTTCTCAGTTATTGCCGCGCTTCTAGCGTTCAGTAACGCCTGTCAATTATACTGCTTTCAGGGAATGATGTATGAAAAAGATTCTAGTGATTGAGGACGATCAAGTAATTCGGGAGAATATTCTCAAACTCCTCAAAGCTGAAGGTTTCGACGTGACGGGTGCAGAAAATGGAGCGCAAGGTTTAAATGCGGCGGTGTCAAATGTTCCCGACGTGATTATTTGCGACGTGATGATGCCAGAACTTGACGGGTATGGGGTGCTGATGGCCTTGCGATCGAATCCTGTTACTGCTACAGTACCTTTTGTTTTTCTGACCGGTAAAGCCGATCGCTCTGAAATGCGGCAAGGTATGGAATTGGGAGCCGATGATTACCTGACTAAACCTTTTAGTAAAGCTGAACTTGTGGGCGCGATATCGAGCCGCTTGAAAAAACAAGAAGCTGTCGCCGAACAGTACCATACTTTGCGCTCGCAAAGCAGCGAATTTATCCAAGATACGGCCCATAAATTACAGCAAATAAAAACAAATTTGTGCCACGCATTGGAACGAGAAGAATTCCAAGTTTACTATCAGCCGCAAGTCAATGTCCACACAGGTAAAATTATAAGTGCAGAAGCTTTAGTGCGCTGGCTGCATCCACAAAAAGGGCTGATTTCGCCCGCAGAATTTATTCCGGTGGCCGAAGAAACTGGCTTCATTGTACCGTTAGGCGAGTGGGTTTTGCAGACAGCTTGCAAGCAAATGCAAGTTTGGCAAAATGCTGGTTTTTCGCTCCGAATAGCTGTGAATCTGTCGCCACGCCAATTTCACCAACCGGATCTCAGCAGCAGAGTTGCCCAAATTTTAGCAGAAACTGGTTTGGAACCGAACAGTTTGGAATTAGAGCTGACAGAAAGTTTGATGGTGGAGGATGCCGAAAGTGCGATCGCAACTTTGCAACACTTGAAAAATTTGGGAGTTTGTATATCTCTTGACGATTTCGGCACTGGGTATTCTTCTTTAAGCTATCTAACGCAATACCCATTCGATACTTTAAAAATAGACCGCTGTTTTATCAGCAACATCACCGATGGTTGCACCAATGCAGCGATTGTGAAAGCTATTATTGAAATGGCGCACAGTCTCTGTCTTGAGGTAATTGCCGAAGGAGTTGAGACGGAAGCAGAAAAAGATTTTCTCTGGCGCTACGAGTGCGATACAATGCAAGGATATTTGTTCAGTCCTCCTTTGACAGCAGCGGATTTTGAACACTTGTTGATCGAAGGCAAATAGAAGATTTGTTAAGTCAATATTTGTCCTCTAATTAAGTTCGTTCGGGGTGGAACATGGTTTTAGAATCCAGCAGTAACGTTGACTCAATTAAATCAACCAATAAAAAAAATAAGGAATTTTACCTAGCTGTTCAACTAGCTATAGTGATAGTGTTTCTCGCTATTTTGTCCAAATTTTTTATCATAGTCAACGCTGGAGAACGGGGCGTCCTGATGCAATTTGGTAAAGTTCAAGAACAGGTACTCGGAGAAGGAATTCACGCAATATTCCCCACTGTTTATACTGTAAAAAAGTTGAGCGTCAGGGTACAAAAACAGGAAAGTTCCGCTGAAGCTTCCTCAAAAGATTTGCAAGATGTTTTTACAGATGTAGCGCTCAACTGGCATATTATCCCAGAACAAGCAAATGCTATTTTTCAACAAATAGGTGACGAAAAAGAAGTCGTTGCTCGCATTATAGATCCGGCGGTTGAAGAAGTATTAAAAGCAGTTATGGCAAAATACACGGCTGAAGAAATTATTACTAAACGGGGAGAAGTTAAAGCCGCAGTTGATGATTCTTTGACCTTGAGGCTGGTTACGTATCACATTGCCGTTGACGATATTTCTTTAGTACACGTTCACTTTTCGGAGCGGTTTAGCGAGGCAGTGGAGGCGAAACAAATTGCCGAACAGGAGGCAAAAAGAGGGGAGTTTTTAGCGCTGAAGGCAGTAAAACAGGCCGAGGCTAATGTGAATTTAGCCAAGGGAGAAGCCGAAGTGCAAAGGTTGCTGCGGGACAATTTGACTCCGGAACTTTTGGAAAGGCAGGCTATAGAAAAATGGGATGGGAAATTGCCGCTGATTGTTGGTGATGGGGGTAAAAATTTATTGGATTTGAGGAAATTGGTTGAGAGATAATTATAATCCAATACGGTTCAGATAAGACCGATCCCCCCTAGCCCCCCTTAAAAAGGGGGGGACAAGAAGTTGCTCAAAGTCCCCCTTGTTAAGGGGGATGCGAGGGGGATCTCCGGGGAATTAACAGTGTTAACTGAACCGTATTGAATTATAATCCGGGACGCACGGGTGGGCAGAAACCGGGTTTTTTAGGAAAATACACGGCGTTTAGCTTTTGATGTCGGTAAAAAACCCGGTTTCTTGAGTATTGGTGCGTAAGTCCTGAATTACCAATTACCCGCACCTTGACTTAATATCTCTTCAAAAGCTTTAGTAATTCTAGTTTGAAAACGCTGTCGGTGCTTCAGTTTCAAAACTGGTTTAATTATTTCAAGACATACATTAGAATTTAGTTGGCTATCTATAACTTTAATCGATCGCAGTGTAGATAGCTGCAACTCTTTTTTTACCATCAATTCAGGAATAGCCGCTGCACCTGTGCCGCTTTCCACCACTGCTTTTACCATTTCACTACTGTTCAAAACTAAAGTTACATTCAATTCATGGGGATTAATGCCCCAACTTTGCAAAGCTTGTTCCAACATTTGCTGAACTCCTGAACCAGCTTCTCGCATCACCCAATCAGTTTTCGCAATTTCCGTTAAACTCACCTCTGCACGTTCAAACCAAGGGTGAGATTTGCCAACTACAATCAGTAAGCGTTCGCTGCCTATAACTTCTTCCTCTAAAGTGTTCTTAAGTGAAGCTTTAATATCTCCCGTTACTAAACCCAAATCAAATGTTCCCGTCGCCGTACCCGCACAAATTTCTTCGGCATTTGCCAAAGTACAATTCACGGAAATACCAGGATATTGTTGTTTGAACTTGCTAATTTTATCAGGCAACCAATAATTGCCAATGGTCAGACTGCAACCCAATTTTAAATCGCCTCGCTGTAAGTCGTTCAACTCCCGCAAACCTCTCTCAGTCAAAGCAACTTGGTCGAGAATTTTCTGCGTTTCAACTTGCAGCAACTTCCCGGCTTCCGTGATTTCGATGTGGCGGCCAATGCGGTGAAATAGTTTTACTCCATATTGCGCCTCTAAGCTTTGGATTGCCGCACTAACAGCGGGTTGAGTAATGTAAAGTTCCTCGGCCGCGCGGCTGAAGTGCAGGTGTTCCGCGACAGCTAGAAAAACTCGCAGTTGGTCAAGTGTCATTCCGGCCATGCTGAATACCCTTTTACTAAATATAGTGATTTTTTGACATTAAAATCTCTGGTGGCTAAGCTTTGACCTGAACTTTTCGATCGAGTCTCTGGTACAGGTTGGAATTACCCAAAAAGCACGGTTGGCAGCCGCTATTTAAAGTTTCCTTTTAACGTCAAGGGTTTGAGCTGGTGGCGACAGATAGGTTTGGTACTCCAACAGTTCTTTTGTGGCGGCACTGCATCACTTGTATTTATTAATTCGATAAAAAACAACATTTGATTCTACCTCACAAGGGGATTACAGTTATATTCAAGCTTCAAAAGCAGGGCCCAATGCTGAAGCAGCACCGACAAGTTTAAGCCGATCGCCAAAAGTCGATCGACAAAAAGAGAGAAGATAAATGACCAAGAAAACGCCAAAAAATCAGAGTGCACACGGCTTAAAGCCGGACTGCCTCTCCTTCGGGGAGGTTTTAGCTCAATCCTTTGCCGTCATTGCACCTACAACTATACCCGCATCTAATATAGGGTTAATTGTCGCTCTTTCGGGTAACGGGGCTTGGCTGAGCTTTCTCATCGGCTTGATCGGCCTAGTATTTGTCAGTATCAATATCAACCAATTTGCGAGTCGATCGGCTTCTGCAGGTTCTCTTTATTCTTATATTGTTAAAGGACTTGGCCCGACTGCCGGCGTAATTTGCGGCTGGAGTTTGGTACTCGCTTATCTATTTACTGCGATGGCCGTTTTGTGTGGTTTTGCCAATTTTACGGGTATTTTCATCGGTCATTTAGGCATCCATCCGTCACCGATTACCCTGTTATCGATCGGGGCTGGCGTTGCTTGGTATGCAGGTTATAAAGATATCCAGCTTTCAGCTATGGCGATGCTGTGGTTGGAGGGAGCATCAGTGGCGGCGATCGCACTTTTAGGAATGATCGTCTGGGCGCACAAAGGTTTTGCCTTAGATATGTCCCAACTGACTTTGGAAGGCGTAACTCCGGGGAACATAGCGACGGGACTTGTCTTAGTAATGTTTGGTTTCTCTGGTTTTGAAAGTGCTACATCTCTGGGCGACGAAGCGAAAAAACCCTTAAAAAATATCCCCAGGGCTGTCATGGGTAGTGCTGTCATGGCAGGCTTATTCTTCATTTTGATGACCTATATTGAGGTTTTGGGTTTTAGCGGTACGGGAGTTTCTATTACTAATACTGAAGAACCTCTTAGTTTTCTGGCGCAACAAGTGGGCATGGGTTGGCTGGGAGAGTTAGTGGCTTGCGGCGCTTTATTTAGCTTTTTTGCTTGCGTGCTCGGCAGCATCAATCCAGCGGCGAGAGTGTTTTTTATGATGGCGCGCCACGGTTTGTTTCACTCTTCATTAGGTGTAGCGCATTCATCTAATAAAACTCCCCACGTTGCAGTAACGATGTGTACATTTCTGACATTCTTGGTGCCGGCTGTGATGTCTATGTTTAACATCAAACTGTTCGATTGTATGGGTTATTTGGGGGCAATTTGCAGCTACGGATTTTTAACCGTGTACGTCTTAATTTCGATCGCAGCCCCGGTTTACCTGCACAAAATTGGTAAGTTGCGTGTGCGAGATGTCGCGTTTTCGGCTGTGGCGATCGCATTTATGATGATTCCGATTGCGGGCAGCGTGGGCATTCCCGGCAGCACTATGTTCCCACCTCCCGAAGCTCCTTACGATGCCTTTCCTTACTTGTTCTTGATGTACTTGGTGGCTACTTGCGGATGGTTTTTCTGGCAACGGCTGCGTTCTCCTGGACTGGCGGGATCGATGCAGCAGGGTATTGACGCAATTCATGCCAAGTTCGAGGAAGAAAATGCAATTTATGGTGGTGTTCGATTGAAAGCAGTATCGATCGACAATCAAGGCTTTGATTAGTAGTTGTAGGGCCGGCCACACCCCGCCATTGGTGTCAACAAACAGGTTAAACGATAAGTATACCGTCTGACGATGAGCAACCTCGATCCCCCCTAGCCCCCCTTAAAAAGGGGGGAACCGGAAGCACTCTTAAAGTCCCCCTTTTTAAGGGGGATTTAGGGGGATCGAGACTCGGCTACCATCCAGAGTTAGACACGGTTTTAGTCTTAAGTAGACACTAATGCAATGATCACCAAAATATTTGTAACTAAGGAGACACAGAAATGAATGAATTACTAACAGCAATTTCTACGGCAATGACGGCTTTTACGGCTACGAATCTAGACGACATTCTGATTCTGCTGCTGTTTTTCTCGCAGGTGAATGCAGTATTTCGGCACAGGCATATCGTCTTCGGTCAGTATCTGGGTTTTACTGCACTGGTTTTTGTTAGCCTTCCCGGCTTTTTTGGCGGCTTGATCTTTCCGCCAGATTGGATTGGAATGCTGGGTTTTCTGCCAATTGCGATCGGGCTTAGCCGCTTGCTGAATCCAGAAACTGACGATTCGGAAGTTGAAGCAGAATTAGAGCAATCTGAGAAATGTTTTTTTAGCAGTTTTCTGTCTCCTCAAACTTACAGCGTAGCAGCGGTGACGGTGGCAAATGGGGGCGACAATATCGGGATATATGTGCCAATTTTTGCTAGCAATACTTTAGAAAGTTTGGCGGTGGTTCTCACTGTATTCTTCGGGATGGTGGGCGTTTGGTGCTACGCTGCTTATCGGTTAATTCAGATGCGGGCGATCGCGGATACTTTGACTCGCTACGGCAATCAGCTTGTGCCTTTTGTTTTGATCGGATTGGGAATGGCGATTCTGGCTAAAAGTGGCACTCTGGCAAGCCCAACTTTAAGTATAATATCTTTAGTTGGTTGCTGTTTCTGTTTGATAACTATGAGCAGAAGTAACGCCAGCGAAACAGAAGTTTAGAAACAATTGTAGGGACAGCACATGAATTGGATTGCAGCAGCGATTATTGCCGGGATTACATCTTTTGCCGCAACCAATATAGACGATATGGTGCTTTCGATGCTGTTCTTCGCCCAAGTCAATGATACTTTCCGCCCCCGGCATATCTTTGTCGGTAAGTACCTCGGATTTGCTGCACTCATCGCTGCTAGTTTGCCCGGTTTTTTTGGCGGTTTAATTGTGCCGCAAGCTTGGATTGGCTTGCTGGGTTTGGTTCCGATTGCGATCGGCATCAGTCACTTAGTCAAGAGAGATAATGAGGAAAATGACGTACAAGCCGTATCGGGCGAATTTAAGGGTCAATCTACCTCATCTCCTGTGTCAAAGTTAGCAAATCTTTTCAATCCCCAAACTTTGAATGTGGCTGCGGTAACAGTGGCCAACGGGGGTGACAATATAGGCATTTATTTGCCGCTGTTTGCTAGCAGCGATTTGCCGAGCTTGGTGGTGATTTTGGCGGTTTTCTCGGTGATGGTAGGTGTTTGGTCTTATGTCGCTTACCGATTAACTCGCCAAAGGGCGATCGCCCATATTTTGACTCGCTATACCAAGGCTGTTGTCCCTTTCGTTTTGATTGGCTTGGGAATATTCATCCTGATTGACAGCGGTAGTTATCGGCTGCTCCCGCCATTTCCCTCTAATTTAAAATTAGCCACACTTCTGCTACTTCCATCCCTCTATAGGTAGATAATTTGCCATTATTCATAAGTCCTAACTCATCACTTTTACCTTAACAATTGTTTTCTGAAAAAGTTGTCTAAAGCGCTTGCAAGATATCAACAAATATGTTAAGTTAATAATGAAGTAATTGACCAAGCTAAAAGCAGCTTCAAACTAATTTAGCCTCTAGTTTTTACGAACCTTAAAACCATTTTTTGAGCGAGCAAATTGCCCGACTTAGGCAACAATGTACCTGTGGTCTGAATAAATTATGTAGTGGTGAATCAAACGGAGCTAAAAATTTCAGGATTAATCCCTAAAATATCGCCCGAACACTTCCCCACTACCCCAGGCCGATCGACTTTGACAATAGGTCTAATCCTAAAAAACCATATTTTTCGATTCGGTCAAATTTGGTTTCTCATGCAAACCAGTTAAAGAGAGTTCGTTTTTGCCTAAGTCCTAAAATAGCAAGCAAACAGAAAGTTGGAAAAAACCGGACAATCTCGAAAAGGAGAAAAATTGTGAAAATCTTCAAATTTGTTTTAGTGCTCTTGGTAATGGCCGCCAATTTAGTATTCGTTCCGCCCTCCTGGGCCGACGCTCCAAAAACGCCGAAATATGCGAGCAATCCCGACTACATAGAGGTGACTCAAGCTCTGAACACTCTCAAGACAGCGAAAGACGCACCCGATGTCGCCCAGAATTATACCGCTGAGGAACTCCAGAAAAAAATCTCTCAATTGGAGTTTCAAAAATACACTCTAGAAACGGGAAAACCTTGGGGTCAGTGCCGCAACGAGACCGGAAAAACCCTGGCTGTCTACGGCCCGAAACGCAAAAAAGCAGCTTCCTCTTCTTACGAGAATGCCCTTTATTTTCTAGCTGACGGCCAAACAACTGAACATAAATGGGATTGCGATGGAATTTATCTACCCAGCGATATCAAAGCAACCGATTTAAGAACGACCGATCAACCTTCAGAAGAATTGACTGGCGGTCTAGCTGTTAAGATAGTTGACGGAACTCAAGTTATAGCCAGAGCTAATCCCGATACGGGGGCTGTAGAATTCAACGTTCCTAGTGCTAAAGTTTTCCAGCCGGGGGATGCTAATTGGTTTGTTCCTGACGTGACTCAGGCGTACATAGATACGCAAGTTCCCAACGCACCTACTGAGGAAAATGATTAGGTTTGGTGAGGTTGTAATGCGATCGGCTGTGTAAAGCCCGTTGCAACACAAGAACCCGCCGGGGATCGCTCCCCCGGCGGATAATCGTCCCAGCGAAAATATATCGGTTTCCCTTCTTAATTTGGCGTTAAAATTAAAAGGTTTATCTATGCTATTAAATTGGAAATCCCCGAAAGTAAATACAGAAAAGATTAAGCGACCAAATCCGTCGCGGGTGCGGGATCACTTGGCAAACGAGCGCACTTATTTAGCATGGATGCGGACCGCAATATCGCTGATGGGCTTTGGCGTAGTTATCGTGCGCCTTCGCGCCTTCCATCCCCCTCTGCTGCCAACTCCCGGCAATGGTTGGAAGTTGGGTTTGCTTTTTTCAATAGTGGGTTTGCTGACGGTGCTCTTATCAACTAAGCACTACTTCGGTGTTCGCCACGATATTGATTACGATACTTATGAACCTACGGATCGCTGGGTAATTCTTTTCAGCCTCGCGATCGCCATCCTAGGGGCTGGGGTAATTTATTATATGTTCACCATTCCTTCTAGCTTAGAAGGTTTGATGGCACCAGAATAATGGCGCTGGTTTTATATTAATCTTAAAGAGTTCGATCGCGTGCAATTATCGTTCCAACCGATGCAAGTAGATGATGAGAAACCAAAGCAGCAAAATCTGTCGCGGGCGATCGATCGATCGGCAAATGAGCGAACCTTCTTAGCATGGATGCGGGCTGCGATCGCCCTCATGGGTTTTGGCGTCGTCATCATCCGACTTCGCGTCGTGCAAATACCCGTACATTACCGCCAGGCGATGGGGTGGAAGTTGGGTTTAATCTTCTCTCTAATAGGTTGGGCGACAGTCTTAATCTCAACTGTGCATTACTTCACCGTTCGCCACCACATTGACTGCGATACCTACAATCCCCCAGACGCCATGGTTTTATTTTTCAGTTTCGCTGTGGTCTTATTGGGAATTGGAGTAATTTATTCGATTTTGGCAGCCGGCCTGGGCCCAAGTAGTTTTGTAATACCCGATTGATTGTCAACAGGAGTTAACCATGAACAGCGATACAGTTGCCACGATCGCTTCCATTATCATCTTAGCTGCTGCTATCTGGGCAGCATTCGTAGTGCTGGAGACTGTCGCGAAAATAGTCCCTAAATTGCTGGGCGTCACAGTCGCGATCGGGCTTTTACTCGTTTACCTGCAATTTTACTGGGGCATCGATACAGCATATCTTTGGCAAACTGTCAAGCATTTGCCGGAAGCTTTCAATTTCTCGCTCGCAGCCTAAAATACCACTAGCCAGCATTCTCCACAACCTCTCCCGGAGCCATAGTTTTGTACCACAAACACAGTATATTTAGCCGAGTCCATAAAATACGGTAACTAGATTGACTTACTAGACATAAGTGATTTGTGCTGTTAAACTACGGTAAGTCGATCGAGTAATGAGCTATTAACGTGGAAAACGCTAAAAAAGTCATTGAAGAGTACCAGCTTGCAGGACAACTGACCCAACAGTTGCCACAAGCTAAGGGCTTGAAGGAAGTCTGGTTTAAAAAGATCAGAGGCGGCTTGCTTCTGGCAATTGGATATTTGCTATCACCGCTGTGTTGGTGGAACGACATATTTTTCAATCTGCCAATTGCCTACGCCTTTGGGTATATCTTTAGTTGGCTTTCCCCAGATTTACTGTTTCCTTGCACAATTGTCGGCTACTGGCTTTCCAATATTGCGGGAATTCTGTTGATGCAGCTAGGAACTTTAGATGTTTTCACAGACAAACCCAAGGAAAAAAACCTCAAAAAAGAGTTATTGACGGGTTTAGTTTCCTCAACCGCCTTCACTGTGGTCATTGTGGTATTGATTCATTTTAATGTTCTCGATACTCCCGATTTCTTTGCCGGCAAGCAGTCGGTTAACCTCAGCTCTACTTTACCTATGACGCTCGTCACTTCAAGGTAGAAGGCCGAATATAAACCCCATAAATGAATCCAGGGTTTTTCATCAGTTACACAGGTACATATAAGAAAATCAGGGAGCTTTTACACTACAATTTTTGTAGTTTGGTTGATTTGCATTTACTTACTTTTACCAAGATTTTTGTAGCTTAAGACGCGGTAAATCTCAAGCGTTGAAAAGCAAAATTCCTGGCAACGCATATTGAAATGCAAGCGATATTTAGCCTGTGTAGCTGTGTTGTTGTAGTCGCCAAAGTTATCTATTTGTTGGTTGGCAGCGCTTAAATACACAGTTTTTGGGCATAACCGTGAACTACTTATTACTATCGTTTCTCAGCTTTTTCGTGGGCATTATCGTTGGTTTGACCGGAGTGGGCGGAGCGTCGCTCATCACCCCAATGTTAATTTTTGTTTTCCAGGTTCCGGCATCAATTGCTATTAGTTCGGATGTCGTAGCTGCCACACTGATGAAAGTTGTTGGTGGCTTCAAACACTGGCAGCAAAAGACCCTCGACTTGCAAATAGTTAAGTGGCTGGCTTTGGGCAGCGTGCCCGGTTCGCTGACTGGCGTGTGGATTTTACACTGCATCAAATCCAGCGGAAGTCACGACTTAGACAGCATATTGCTGCGCTGTCTTGGAGTAGGGATCGCACTAATTGTCGCTTTATCGCTGACCCAATTAGTGGCCAAAACATTTTTCCCGAGTTTTAAATTGCCTTCGCCCGCTAAATGGGACTTAAATACTAATTATGGCCGTATTTGTACTGTGAGTGCGGCAGCAATTTTAGGCTGCATAGTGGGAATCACTAGCGTGTCTTCCGGTTCGATGTTTGCACTGTTGCTGATTGCTTTTTTCCGCCTGGATACTTCTAAATTGGTGGGTACAGATATTTCGCAGGCGGCAATTTTGTTGATGTTTACATCTCTAGGACACCTCAGCCTCGGAACAGTAGACTGGAGTTTAGTTTTGCCAATTTGGTTGGGTTCGGTGCCGGGAGTTTTGGTAGGTGCTAAATTCTGCCAAATTATGCCTCAACGCCCGCTTAAGTTTGTGATTTACGGAATGTTGGCGATGGCTAGTTGGAAGTTGTATCAAGTCTGAAAGCTAGGGAGAGTACCCAGCCCATTGGTATCAACAATCCCATAAAAACCTTTGTATATCTTGTTTATAGCCAAGTCTAGATCCCCCTAAATCCCCCTTAAGAAGGGGGACTTTGAGAAGAATCTTGTCCCCCCCTTATTAAGGGGGACTTTGAGAAGAATCTTGTCCCCCCCTTATTAAGGGGGGTTAGGGGGGATCTAGACTTCGATATAACAAGAAAGACGGTCGGTTTGACGTTAAGTTGTCACCAATGCCCTACTACTTATTAATAATTGCTGACTAATGATTCGAGTTCGCGGATCGTCGGCAATTCTAAATCTTTGAACAAGGCTGTACTGAGGTAACGTTCGCCATAAGAAGGCTGGACAAAAACTATCAATTTTCCAGCATTTTCGGGACGCTTGCCGACTTGAATTGCAGCACACAAAGCGGCGCCGGCAGAAATTCCTGACAACAATCCTTCTTCTCTGGCAAGCCGACGGCTGTAGGCGATCGCATCTGCGTCGCTAACTGCGATAACCTCATCAATTAACTCTGGTTTCAACACTTCTGGGATGAATCCTGCGCCAATCCCTTGAATTTTGTGAGCACCAGATTTTCCTCCAGAAAGCACAGGGCTGGTGGCGGGTTCAACTGCAATTACCCTAAAACTCGACTTTCGCGGTTTAATTACTTCAGCAACTCCCGTAATCGTACCGCCGGTGCCAACTCCAGCCACTAAAAAATCTACTTTACCTTCTGTATCTTCCCAAATTTCCTCGGCCGTTGTTTCCCGGTGAATTTTTGGATTAGCGGGGTTGCGAAACTGTTGCAGCATGAAAGCATTGGGGGTTTCTTCTACAATTTCTTCCGCACGGGCGATCGCGCTTAACATCCCTTCATGTCCGGGCGTTAATTCCAACCGAGCTCCGTAAGCTTTCAGCATCGATCGGCGTTCCGTACTCATCGTATCCGGCATCGTTAAAATCAGACTGTACCCTTTCGCCGCCGCGATCATTGCCAAAGCAATTCCAGTATTTCCTGAAGTCGGTTCAACTAAAATAGTTTTCCCAGGTTGAATTAACCCCGCATCTTCTGCCGCCTGAATCATGCTCGCCCCGATTCGATCTTTCACCGAAGCAGCCGGATTCATCCCTTCCAATTTGGCCACAATTTGAGCAACTACTCCTTCCGATTGGGGAATTTTGTTGAGCTGAACTAAAGGAGTTCTGCCAATTATTCCTGTAACATCTTTAGCAATTCTCATGGCTTAATTTCTCTCCCTTTAAATGTAGTACATGGGATGTGCTTGTTTGCGAACATCCCGCTGTTCGCACAAATCTTGTAATGTGTATTTGCCCAAAACAGCCCAAGATGCCTGTTGAGCTTCCTGCCAGATTTCTAGCACCGCAGTTTTTTCTATTGTTACAGATTCCGAAACTTTTTGGGTCGGGCCGCTGCCGTCGCCTTCGAGTGTCGAAAACACCTCTAGCAAAGTAATCTGCCAAGGCTCTTTCGCCAGCAAATAACCGCCTTTAGCACCCCGCAGACTCTGGACAATACTTGCACGCCGCAGCACGGCAAGAATTTGGTCTAAATAGCGTTCCGGTATCTCTTGAGAAGCAGTAAGTTCGCTTACTGTTAGGGGCGAATCCTTCGGGTGGTGGCTCGCCAGTTCCAAGAGCGCTAACAGGGCATATTGTACTCTAGAAGATAGTTCCACATTCCCCACTGGCGATCGAGTTTAAATTGTACATTATATCATAGTACACAATTCCGGTAGGTGTACAGGTGTTAGTATATTTTTATTACAAAAACGGTTGGAGAAATCCCGTGAGCAACGTAAATGTAGGTTTAAGCTGTCGGCATTGTCGGTATTACGAGCAGCACGGGCACAGGGGCGGAAACTGCCTGATGCTCGGCGTGGGGGTACAGGGTGGGTGGAAAGCTTGCTCCTTCTTGGTTCCGCCCTTTGTACCGTCTTGGGAATACCCAGAAGCGGGTAGAGCCCTAAAGTCTCAAATATTGCAGGGAGCGAGTATTTTAGAGGCCATACCGCCCCCTTAAAGTAACTGCTAAGTAGGTAGGCGGATATATCCTGTCTCATCGTTAAGTTTATTCATACTCGCCTACTTAGCAGCAGTCAACAAATGCGAGATATCGCATCTGTTGGCAGTGAGAAGAAAGAAATCAGGAGAAAGAAAAAAGCAAGGGCGACGATCGCACTTGCTTTTGAACTTATTGACGAGTCGATGAGAAAATTTAATTAACGCACATTCGATACAAATTATCTGTTGCCCAGACCATTCTGAATTTGATCGAAGATTGCACCGTCACCAAAGAACTTGCTTTGCGCCCCCTTCCAGCCACCCATATCAGTGACTGTAAACAGTTTACCAATTCTGGGAAACTGACTGTTAAATTGTCCGGCTACCGTGGAGTTAACAGGCCGAAAACCCACTTTAGCAAATTCTCGCTGAGCTTCCGGCGTGTAAAGATATTTCACAAAAGCTTCCGCCACCTTAGTAGTTCCGTGTTTGGCTGCGTATTTATCAACTACAGCCACGGGGTTGTCAATGGAAATATTCACTTGGGGGATGATGAAAGGTTCAGCTTCGCCCTTCTGTTTCGCCAACAAAACTTCATTTTCATAGTTGATCAGCACATCCCCTTGGTTTTGTTTGTAGAAGGTATCAGATGCTTCGCGGGCATCTTTGGGAAGCACTGGCACGTTTTTATAAACCTGGCTGACAAAGGTGCGGGCTGCTTGTTCGTTTCCTCCGTTTCGAGTTATCGAACCCCACAAAGCTAAGAAGTTCCAGCGCGCGACACCAGAGGTTTTGGGATTAGCAGTAATTACTTTGATACCGGGTTTGGCTAAATCGGCCCAGCCTTGTATTTTTTTGGGATTTCCGGCCCGCGCTACTAATGCTACGACTGATTT
Organism: Microcoleus sp. S13C4; assembly: GCF_036700865.1. Classification (NCBI taxonomy): domain Bacteria; kingdom Bacillati; phylum Cyanobacteriota; class Cyanophyceae; order Oscillatoriales; family Microcoleaceae; genus Microcoleus; species Microcoleus sp. S13C4. The sequence continues at coordinate 20,598 of NZ_JAUBPS010000015.1, read as the reverse complement.
GCTCACAATCCCGCTATTTGGCACTTCTCGTTCCCAACCCTGTTTAATTAAACCGGCTTCTTGGATGCGATCGGTATCATAAGCTAAGGCTAAGTGTACGACATCGGCTTCCAAACCGCTAATCACAGCACGGGCTTGAGAACCTGAACCGCCGTAGCTTTGGCTGATAGTGACATTCTGGTTGTTTTCTCGTTTCCACTTCGCTACAAAGTCGGGAACAATCTTTTCGTAGGCGGATTTGGTAACAGAAAAGGAAACTAAGGTGAGTTCGACATCTTTTGGTTTTGGCTGGCTGATTGCAGGCTGAGGGATTAACCAGCTCAAGCCTAAACCTACTGCAAAAAAGAAAGTAACAACTTTAAACAGCGACGATTTCAGGAATTTTGCTGACTTCCGAGAAAAACCTGCCGAACCAGTCTTTTTTTGCGAGAACCAAAAAAATCTACTTTTTAGACGTTCATACCACATTAAGGAGAGTTCCTGTTGTTGTTTTAGTTTCAGGTGAATTGAGCGCAAAACTTAATGTAATGCGCTGGCAAGCAGTGCAAATGCAATCCAATTATATTTGCCACGAACATCTATAACATTTCGCTAGGGCAGTAATTTTTGCTAATGGCAACAGTGGCACTATTGAGAGACTTTTTTGCCCGCTGTTGGGCCTCACACTCAAGGAGCGATCGCAAACTCTCTCTACTTAATTTAACAGAATACACGATTAAATACTTAATGTCTATAGGTTAACCGTAGTTTTTTGTGGAGCTTAATTTTGGAGTCGCAGGATCGATCGCAGTTTAATTTCCGTAACACTACCCACTTCATCAGCAGCAATCCACAGCCCACCGTGCAAACTGATGGAAGCAATGCCACTAAAAAAAAGCGCCGACATTGCAGCCAAAAGCTAGCAGCGCTCCATAGCCCATCACCAATACCTCACAAACTCCATCCATATAATTTTTTGTGAAACATGAGACAATATCTGGAATTGAAAAGGTTAACAGTTAACTGTTAACGGTTAATTTCCTTTTATATTTCGTAGTGCCACACCTCGGAAGGTTGTAGAATAATCCGGTGGAGCGGCAGACGATCGATCAAGCCTTGCTGCTCAAAATTACCGAGGGTACGAGTGACAGTTACGCGACTTGTACCGATAATTTCTGCAATGTCCTGATGCGTTAAAATCATATCGATTAAATGTCCTTGCTCTACCTCAGAACCAAACCTCTTAGCCAGCCAGGTTAATAATTGATAGAGCATAAAATCAACTCTTTTGTAACCTCGCATTACCATAAATTCTTCAGCCTGCTGAATGTGATTGAGCAAAATATCTCTATTTAGCCAGCGATCGCCACATAGTAAAATTGCTTCGACTTTAGTGAGGCATTCAATTTGAAAAGGATCGCATTTCGATATCGGTTTGCCGATCGTATCACCAGGCCCCCACAATCCCAAGGTGATAATTGTGCCATCTTCAAGCCACGTTACAGTTCGCACTACTCCAGTTTCAATTCGCCACAGAGCATTGCTTCTGTTTGGCAAGTGCGAGCGACGAGAAAATATATGTCTGCTCGTTTCATCAAAAGTTTTAGTGGAAAGAGAAGCAATAGTCATAGCCAGTTACTGAATAAATCAAAGTTATTTCGTACATTGCGGCACGATAGTGTTGCGGGCAAAAATCTATATAAATTAAAGCTTTACTAGATTCCTGCGCCGTCTAAAAACTGTGTGATAAATAAATCCGAAGACAAGAATAATTCATGTTTTTCGACATCTGCTTGCTCTGAGTGAGTTGTTTTGAGCGGAGATAATTGAGATTTTAAAAAATCAACCTGCTCTTCTAAATCCTTAATTCTATCGAACAAAGCTCGAATCGCTTGAGCTTCCAAATCCGGTATGCCTTGAGAATTTTGAGCATCTTCTACCTGCTTTTTCCGAGAGATAATGCGGCCGGGAATTCCCACAACTGTGCAATCGCTAGGGACATCTCGCAGCACTACCGAACCCGCACCAATCCGAACATCATTGCCAATTTGAATATTGCCTAAAACCTTAGCACCGGCTCCTACCACTACATTTTCTCCCAGCGTGGGATGCCGTTTTCCTATTTCTTTACCCGTGCCGCCAATGGTCGCTCCTTGATAAATGACAGCATAATCTCCAACGATCGCAGTTTCGCCAATTACCACCCCCATGCCGTGGTCGATAAACACGCCCCTACCAATTTTCGCTCCGGGGTGGATCTCAATACCTGTTAAAAAGCGGCTCAGTTGGGAAATAAAACGCGGTACAAACGGGAGGCCAGCGGAATAAAGCCAGTGTGCTATCCGGTGCAAAAAAAGTGCTTGCAGTCCGGGATAGCAAAATAATACTTCCAGCCAGTTGCGCGCCGCCGGGTCACGTTCGTAAATAATTTGCAAGTCACTGAACATATTTAGCCTCGCCGTGTTTGGGTTATACAGTATCGGCAGTGCCAACGGTTTAAGCTGCATAAAGCAGTATTGATTGTGGCATTATTACCTATAATACTATAATCCGACCGAATTACAGTAGTTAGTGAGAAAAAAATTTTCCTTCCCCAGCCCTTTCTAAGCTGCCTCGGATATTTTCCGCGAAACAAACGGTACAGCTTGTCTGACTTCTTGTCGCAGCGGAATCTCGATCGAGAATTCCGTCCCCAATCCCGGTGTCGAATCGCAGCGCAGCGTACCTTTGTGCTTTTCTACGATAATTTTATAACTGATTGACAGTCCCAAGCCTGTCCCTTTTCCTACTGGTTTCGTAGTAAAGAACGGGTCAAACAGCAGTTTTTTGACATTTTCCGCCATACCGGGGCCGTTGTCAGATATCTGCACAATTATTTTGTCAGGACTTGAATATTCTGTGGTTATGGCGATCGCCATCGGATTGGCTTTCGCTGCTTTGGGCCCGCGATCGAGATTGTAACTCTCAAGGGCGTCGATCGCATTAGCCAGAATATTCATAAACACCTGATTTAATTGTCCGGCATAGCACTCTACTAAAGGTAAATGGCTGTAGTTTTTAACAATCTCGATCGCCGGGCGATCGGCGGTAGCTTTCAGGCGACTTTGCAGAATTAGCAGAGTGCTGTCAATGCCTTCATGGATGTTGACAGGTTTCATTTCGCTTTCATCTAAACGAGAAAAATTCCGCAAAGATTTGACTATTTCAACAATACGCTCGGCTCCTATTTTCATAGAGGACAGCAGTTGCGGCAAATCTTTGCTGAGAAAGTCCAAGTCAATATTTTTTAAATACTCTGAAATTTCCGAGGGAGGGGATAAATAGTTTTTTTGGTAAAGTTTTACCAACTCGAACAGATCCCTAGTATATTCGCTGGCGTGGTGAATGTTGCCGTAAATAAAACTAATAGGATTGTTAACTTCGTGGGCTACACCAGCAACTAATAAACCCAAACTAGACATTTTTTCCTGCTGAATCAGTTGAGATTGAGTTTGTTGCAACTCTTGCAAAGTTTGCTCTAACTGTTGAGATTTAGCCGTGCGCTCTGCTGCGATTTTTTCAATTTTTTCTGTATAAGTTAACAAGCTCATTAGATAAAGTGTCGCCACCAAAGTTAAGATTGTCCCCAAAATTAAAACAGTCAAAGAACGCCAAAATTTTAGAGGAGTAATATACTCTGGCGTTAGCCGTAATTGCAGCAACCACCTGCGATTTTCAATATTGAGAATGCGGGTGCAACTGCTGCCGTCCGGGCAGTAAGCTCTTTCCCCCATAGCGAGTTTATTTTTGATATTTTCGTCGGTAATTATCCTTTTGGTCTTCGCTTCGTAAAAAGCCAGAAATTTATCTGATTCAGGAGCCATAGCATCTTGAAGATACACGTTAACAAAGTTAAGTTTAGTTTCCTGCAACGCCGATTTTACCAGAGCATCAATGAGTAAGACTCCGAGAGTAAAACCTTTGAGATTTTGTGGTTCCTGAGTAGTCAAATTTGTCGGCAATGCTGCGGTATTGCCAGCCGAAATTTGACTAAAAATTGGCATAAAGACGAAGATGCTGGCTTGATTGTGCGATAAATTTTTTTGGCGGTCAGTCGCAGTAATTTCTTGTCTTTTTGCGCCTTTTTCTAACGCGAGCCGATTGGCAGTCAAATCTAAACCTAAATCTATTTCCTCTGTCAGGAATTGCGGAGAGTCAGAAACACGGGGCAGCCAAGCGATCGCCTTCAGGCTCGGATGGCGGTAGAGAGCCGAACCAACAAATGTCTTAATTTCGGGTTTGTTAACGCCGTCAACTACGCTATAAAATGCTCCTGCTGCCCGAATTATTTCTAAATTGCCGCTAACATCTCTCTGAATGTCTGTAGCTATTTTGTCCAGCCGGTCTTGCAGTTCGGCTTGCATGGATTTGTATTCCCAATTGTACGCGACTGAAGAGGCGATCGCAGACAGTCCCAATCCTGCACAAAGTGTTAATCCTGCCTGGATGTAACGGCGATAAGCAAATAAAGTGCTAGTTGCTAAATTCCAGAATTTGTTAGCATTCATATTCTTCGCTGACCTTTTTTTATGGTTCCCACTCAAAATTTCAGAAGGAAGCTTTTTCCCCTTCCCAGGCAGAGAGCCTGGGAATGAATTTCAGGAGGCTTGGCCTCCGATTTAGAGCCACGAGACAGCATTACCAGGCTCGTGCCTGGTAACGATGTGGCAGCAGTGTTTTGTAGAAGCTCCCCGATAGTATTTTGAGTAAGATGCAGCCGCTGATTTAAATTGAATAAGCAGGGAAAGTCATCGCGTGTTTGGGCTTGACGTAAACCTGCTGATCTCGTGTTAACTGTAGAGAATCGAAGCGCTCGCGACTCACGTAAGCTGTTACTATCTGCTGCGATTCTAACACTAACTCGGTTTGTATTTCCCGCCCTAAATGAATGATGCGACTGACTTTTGCTAATGAAAAACCATACTCCGGCTTAGTTTTAATTTCCACGTCGTGGGGGCGCAAAAACACTACGTCCGAATGAGCTGCTCCATTATTGCGAGCGGTTGTGGCGTTGCTGGCGAACAAACCCGCAGCATTCGACAGCACATTGACCGGCCCAATAAAACTCATCACAAAAGCTGATGCTGGTTTGTCGTAAATTTCCGCAGGAGTGCCAACTTGTTCGACTCTACCTTTGTTCATCACCACAATTTCATCGGCTACTTCCATAGCTTCTTCTTGGTCGTGAGTCACAAAAACTGTGGTGATGTTAACTTCTTTGTGAAGGTTGTGCAGCCACGATCGCAATTCTTTGCGGACTTTAGCATCTAATGCTCCAAAAGGTTCGTCTAGCAGCAGCACTTTCGGTTGAACTGCTAGAGCTCTGGCCAAAGCCACCCGCTGCCGCTGGCCGCCGGAAAGTTGCGAAGGATAGCGATCGCCCAAACCTGTCAACTGCACTAAATCCAAAAGTTCATTAACCCGCCTGCTAATAGAGTCTTTAGGAACTTTGCGAATTTCCATCGCAAAAGCAATATTTTTCCGAATACTCATGTGTTTGAATAAAGCGTAGTGCTGAAACACAAAACCGATATGCCGTTCCTGCACCGACTGATGAGTAGCATCTTCACCGATCAGGTAAATCTGACCGCTGTCCGGCGGTTCTAGCCCCGCGATCATCCTCAGCAGAGTCGATTTCCCGGAACCGGAAGGCCCCAACAGCGCGACTAAAGATCCCTTTTTAATTTCCAAATTCACGTTGTCAATTGCGTGGAAGGAGCCGAAGTGTTTCGATACGTTCTGAACTGTAATACTCATGAGTCTATTTACCTATTTTTGGAGTGAAAAAACCTAACTCCGCTTATCTGACCGGGTTACAGTAGTATATCCTGAAAATAATATTTATTTTGCAACCCGTGTAACTTTTTGTATTGGATCTCGATGCCCTCCTGATGGGGACTAGGCTTGAAAGTTGACGCTGGCGGGTCGTCCGAGTTAACCCGCGAGGGTTTCGAGATGTGGCTGTATATGCGATAAATGCGATAAATGCGATAAATGCGATAAATGCGATAAATGCGATAAATGCGATAAATGTGATAAATGCGATCGTCAGTCAATTAGGGAAAAATTAAATGTCCCCGCCCGCAGTATGCAGGTTAAATGCCCAACAGCTTAGCAGCAATGGCTGTTTTGGGGCAGTCTGCTGGCGTGACGATTTCCCGACTCTTGACAATTGGCGAGTCCCGGCAATATTGCAGATTTCACGTAGGAATTGCTCAATCTGAGGTGCGATCGCACACAATTTAGATAACAATAGTTAATTCAGAAGCCCGCCAGCTTCACTTTTGAGAAACTGACACAATAGTAAATTCTAACCAGAACACCACTATGGGAAAACCAACAGGCTTTATCGAATTCTTGCGCGAATTGCCCTCCGAACTCTCACCAGTCGAGAGAGTCCACAACTGGGACGAATTTCACCTGCCAATGGATGAGGACAAACTTCGCACCCAAGGCGCGCGCTGCATGGATTGCGGCATTCCGTTTTGCCACACGGGCACAATTATCAGCGGCATGGCAAGCGGCTGCCCGATTAACAACCTCATCCCCGAATGGAACGACCTAGTATATCGCGGACTCTGGAAAGAAGCCCTAGACAGACTCCACAAAACGAACAACTTCCCCGAATTCACAGGCCGCGTCTGTCCCGCCCCCTGCGAAGGCGCTTGCGTGCTCGGCATCAACAACCCGCCGGTGACGATTAAAAACATCGAAGCTGCAATTATCGATAAAGGCTGGGATGAAGGCTGGATTACCGCCGAACCGCCAGCCAAACGCACCGGCAAAAAAATCGCCGTCATCGGTTCCGGGCCCGCAGGTTTGTCCGCCGCCGCGCAACTCAACAAAGCCGGTCATTGGGTAACAGTATACGAAAGAGCCGATCGACCAGGCGGCCTGCTAATGTATGGCATCCCCAACATGAAGCTAGACAAAGAACAAGTCGTAATGCGCCGCCTGAAAGTCCTCGAAGACGAAGGCGTGACATTCGTCTGCAACACCGAAGTCGGCAAAGACTTACCAGCCGAACAACTGCTAAAAGAATACGACTCAGTTGTGCTCTGTACCGGCGCCACCAAACCCCGCGACTTGGGCATCCCCGGCCGGGAATTAAAAGGCATCCACTTCGCAATGGACTTCCTGACTGCCAACACCAAAGCAGTTTTAGACAAGAGCACCAACGATAACTTCATCTCCGCCGAAGGCAAAGATATCGTGATCATCGGCGGTGGCGACACCGGCACCGACTGCGTGGGCACCTCCATCCGTCACGGCTGCAAAAGCCTGGTACAGCTAGAAATCCTGCCCAAACCGCCCTCGGAACGCGCGGCCAACAATCCCTGGCCCGAATGGCCAAAAGTCTACCGTCTCGACTACGGCCAAGAAGAAGCAGCAGCCAAATTCGGCGACGACCCCCGTGGCTATCTCACCACGGCGACAAAGTTCGAGGGCGACGAAAACGGCAATGTCAAAGCTGTGCACACCGTTGAGGTGGAGTGGGCGAAAAACGACAAAGGGCAGTTCATTCCGAACCACATCCCGGGCACGGAAAAAGTGTTGCCCGCACAGCTTGTGTTGCTAGCGATGGGCTTCCTCGGCCCGGAACAGCCCTTGCTGGATGCGCTGGGATTGGAACGCGACGCCCGCAGCAACGTGAAAGCCGAGCACGAAAAATATACAACCAGCATTCCGGGAGTTTTCGCGGCTGGGGACTGTCGCCGGGGACAAAGTTTGGTGGTTTGGGCGATTAATGAAGGCCGCGGCGTGGCCCGGGAGTGCGACCTTTATCTGATGGGGAGCACTGATTTGCCGTAAGACTCCCAACCAATAACCCTGATTAACCTGATGTTCGAGCTCATTCAAAAAATGTAGATGCCGATTTACCTTTGGGCGGGAGCGGGTTTATTATATTGTTGGTTTCAGGCATCGATAGTTGGTGAAACCCACCCCGACGATGGCCTGTAGGGGCGGGTTTTACCAACAATATTTGAAGCTGACAAACAATCTATAAAAACCCGCCCCACCCAACGAATAACCCAGATTTACCTGATGTTTGAGAGCATCCCAAAAATGTAGGGGGCGGGTTTATTATATTGTTGGTTTATGACAGAGATGGTTGGTGAAACGCCCCTACACATTGGTACATTTGTATTTCTCGTTGGGGGGGGCGGGTTTATTATATTGTTGGTTTATGGCAGAGATGGTTGGTGAAACCCGCCCCTACGAATCGATTGACATAATATTAGAGGACGATCGACTGTATATAAGATTTGCCATTCCATTCGATCGCCAGCCGACTAGATTCATTAATTTTGACGGAATTATGAGGATACAATTCATCTTTTCCCCACCACAAAGGATTATTAACAATATATTCACGAATGGCAACTAATGATTCTTCATTGCGGATGATATGTTCGTAATAACCCCGCTGCCACACCGATATGCCTGTCAAATATCGCATTTGGTTAATTCGCCGCGCCGAAGATGTCTTTAAACCCCGCACAATTTCCGACAAAGGATGGATTTTTGATTTTATCTGCCCAAATTTATCTACTTCTGTAGAATTTATTTCTGGGCTGCCTGTCAAAACAATAATTCCATGAACGTGATTTGGCATCACAATAAAATTGTCTAATGCTACGTTTTGGTAACGTTTGGGAAGAATGCTCCAATTGAATAAAACAGTTTTCCCATAGGGACTCAATTGCACTTTATCATTAATAACTTCGCCGAATAAACATTCGCGCTGCCAACTGCAAATAGTGATAAAATACGCACCGGGAGTCCTATAATCATATCCTGGCAGGCGAATTGAGCGGCGGTGGTGTTTGTTGGGATCGTATTTCATAATTTTGTTTCCATAAAACAGTTGTTCGTTGGGTGGGGGCGGGTTTATTAGATTGTTGGTTTCAGGCATAGATAGTTGGTGAAACCCGCCCCGAGGATAGCCTGTAGGGGCGGGTTTTACCAACAATATTTGAGGCTCACAAACAATCTACAAAAACCCGCCCCCACCCTACCAATAACCCTCAACCAAAATTCAACGGATCGACATCAATAGTTAAACTAACAGAACGCGGCGTACGATCGCGCAATCCGATCAAATCCGACAAATCCACCGACTCATCCAAAGGCAACTTCAGCAAAATTTGCCACCGATAGCGATTTGCCACCCGCATAATCGCCGCAGGTGCAGGCCCCAACAACTCACATCCCGGTACAGACAATCGCTCAATATACTCCTGACAAACAGACGCTAATTGTACCGCAGTCACCGCAACTTCCGCCGCATCTACACTGCTCAACCGCAACAAAATCAGCCGCCCGGAAGGTGGATAATTCAGCGCTGCTCTTTCTGCTAATTCTGTTTCCACAAAACCTGCATATTCGTGCCGCCTAACTGCTTGAATAACCCGGTGTTCGGGAGTGTAAGTTTGAATAATTACCCGCCCCGGATCATCACCTCGACCCGCACGGCCCGCGACTTGAGTTAATGTTTGAAAAGCTCGTTCGCTTGCCCGATAATCTGATAAGTTTAGCAACCCGTCAGCAGACACAACTCCCACCAAGGTAACTCCAGCTAAATCTAACCCTTTCGTCAGCATTTGCGTACCCAACAAAATGTCAGCTTCCCCATTGGCAAATTGCGTTAACAATCTGCGGTGGTCGCCCTTATTTCTAGTCGTATCACTGTCAAATCTAATTGCCCGCAATTCGGGAAATAATCTCGTTAATTCCTGTTCGACTCGCTGAGTGCCGCTACCAAAGTTTTTGAAGTAAGGAGAACTGCATTCTGGGCAGTTTTGGGGGTGTCGTTCCGTGTGATTGCAGTAGTGACAGCGCAATATTTCTGCTGTCCCTTCGCCGACGTGGTGATAAGACAGGGAAACATCGCAGTTCGGGCATTCCATCACATAGCCGCAACTCCGACAAGAGACAAAGGTACTGTGCCCTCTTCTGTGAATAAATAGAATACCTTGCTGTTGTCTTGCTTGTAATTGTTCCAGCGCGTTTTGCAGGGAAGCACTGAAAATTGAGCGGTTTCCTTGCCGCAATTCTTGGCGCATATCCACTATTTCCACAGGCGGCATCGGGCGGGAATAAATGCGATCGGGCAATGATAAATAATGGATAGTTGGTAACGAGTAATAATCTCGGCGCGTCCCCACCAAAGTCTCTAAAGCTGGGGTTGCGGAACCTAAAATTAAGGGACAATTTTCTAATTCGGCGCGCCATTTGGCAACGGTGCGGGCGTGGTAGCAGGGGGCGGGTTGGTCTTGTTTGAAGCTGCTGTCGTGTTCTTCATCGAGGATAATTAAGCCGAGGTGAGGTAAAGGTGCGAAAATGGCCGATCGCGTGCCGATGACTATTTGCGGGGTTCCAGTCAGCATCTGACGCCATGTATCGTAACGTTCTCCGTCGGATAGGGCGCTGTGGTATACGCAAATTTGCTCGCCAAAACGGGCTCGGAATCGATCGGTAAGTTGCGGTGTGAGGCCGATTTCGGGAACGAGTACGAGGGCGGATTTGCCGCTGGCTAAGATGGGGGCGATCGCCTGCAAATACACTTCGGTTTTCCCGGAACCTGTAACGCCGTGCAGCAGCACTTGACGAAATCCCGAAAAAGAGTTAATAAACGCTAAAGCTTCAGCTTGAAAATTAGTTAAATTTTTCGGTGCATCCGGCAATTGAGCAATTCCGCGATCGCCCCTGAGCACTTCCCTTTGATCGATAACAACGCTACCTTTTTGCTCCAAAGCTTTTACAACGGAAGAACTCGCACTGCAAATTCTCAACAAATCATTCAGCCACATTTCACCGCCGCCACGTCGCAAAACTTCCAATACTTCTTGTTGCCGCTTGGTTAAATCTGTGACAAATGCACTAGCAATTAATGTCACTGCAGGTTTGAGTTGTGGTTTGGGAGGATTGGGTGGTTCTAAATAACTTTCTACCCAACCGCGTTTCAATAAATCTTTCAATCCCCGATAACTTCCCTTAACTTGGCGCTGGAGGTATTGCCAAGTGTAATCGCCGTTTTTTTGAGCTTGCAGCAATTGCAAAATTTGACTCGCGGCGGGATTGAGAAATGTTTCGGCATTCGGAGAAATTGCGTCCTTAATTAAGCGAATTCGGCGCACGGAACGGCTTAACAAACCGGGCGGCAGCGAGGCTCTAATTACTTGAATTAATGGTGTGCAATAATAGGTGGCAGTGCGATCGAGTAATTCCCAGTAAGTCGCTGGGAAAAAGCCCGTACTGACAACATCTTCGACATCTTTTACCCGCGCCGGATCTAAGTCTGGCGGCAGTTGAGAAATGAACCGAATGGCGATCGCCCCTACCTGTTGACTGCCAAAGGGTACACTCAAGATATCCCCTGGTTGCACGGTAAGTTCCGCAGGTAAACGATAGGTAAATAACTTGTTTTCCTCCCCTGGGGAGTCCCCCGCAACCCTGAAAGGAGAGTCCACCAATACCTCGATCCACTCTGCCCGCACGGTGGGGCGCTGTGGCGGTTCGCTGCTGCCGTAGGATGCCCCGGCCTCTGCCGCTGTAGGGGTTGACAAACCAAAAGTGACAGTAGACATAGGGTTGCACATCAAACTAGGAGGAGCCGCGGTCAAAGGGAGTTTTCATTATCCCTCAGTTTAGCTCGATCGATCGATCTTAGCGACCGGAATTGGCGATCGGAATCTCGATCACGAATTCAGTCCCTTCTCCAATTGCGGATATGCACTCCAACCTCCCGCCATGTTTGTCCACAACAATCTGATAGCTAATTGACAATCCCAAACCCGTCCCGTGACCAACTTGTTTGGTGGTGAAAAACGGATCGAAAATTTTCCCTTTTACAGCTTCATTCATTCCCAGACCATTATCTTTGATGCTAATTCTTGCCCAATTTTCAGAAACAAGAGAAGTATTAATTACAATATGACTGGGCTTGGCTTCTATCTCCCCTACAGAGCACTTGTTTTCTCGCTCTCGCAGCACATCAATAGCATTATTAATGATGTTCATAAATACCTGATTTAATTGCCCCGCATAACATTCTATTTTCGGTAAACTTCCATAGTTTTTAACAACCCTTATTGCCGGATTCCCTGGTTTTTCTTTAGTTAAGTGCTGCACAATTAACAAGGTGCTGTCAATTCCTTCGTGAATGTTAACTGGTTTCTTTTCGGCTTCATCTACCCGCGCAAAGTTTCGTAAAGTCAGCACAATTTCGCGGATGCGCTCGGAGCCAACTTTCATTGACGAAAGAGTTTTCAACAAATCTTCGCGCAGAAAGTCGAGGTCAATTTTTTCCAGAAAAGCTTCAATATCTGCATCTGTTTCGGGATACCGATCCTGGTACATTGCGAGCAATTTTAAAATATCGGCAGCGTAGTCATTGACATAAGTAATATTGCCGTAGATGAAGTTCACGGGATTGTTGATTTCGTGGGCGATACCAGCGACCAAAATTCCCAAAGCCGACATTTTTTCGGCTTCGATCAATTTGAGCTGCATTGTTTGCTGGTTTTCTAGAGCTTTTTCTAGTGTAGATATTTTGGCTTTTAAAATCTTTTCGGCATCTATAAATTCCTCAGTGACTGTCTGTAGCAAAGAGTCTTTTTTTTGATGAAGGGCTTGTAATTGGCTGCGTTCGGTTTCCGACTTTTCGAGTTTTTCTCGCAGGATTCGATTTTCTTTTTCCAGCTTTTTGATTCTGTTTTCCCAGTTTGTGGGTTCCATGTGCTATTATTTTTAACCTAAAAATAGTGTTATAACAGTTTTATTAGTAAATTTATTTGCACCCTTTATCTACTTAGAATGTCCTCGCACATTGCCTCTGCATTTTTGTCCTAATAATTAACCACATACTTTATTTTGCTCGATCTAAAAATTTTATCTAAAATACATTCAAAATGTCAATATTTTAATAAAAAATAGGGTTAAAACCGCTCGCCACTTTTATTTCCCGCACTCGCATTTGTCGGGTTCTCATGCGATTGTTGATAAATCAGTAGGGCGATCGCAAACTGATCAAGGCGGGCCCAGCGCGAAAAATTTCCCGATTTAGACCACATTTTTACCAAACCGACCGCCGATGCCAAGCGAAAATATAAAATGTGAGTGCGATCGCCCGATCGCCCACAAGCAATCTCAACTAACAAGGCAATACCTCTATCCCAGAACGCAATCACACTATACCATTCCTCCCAAATCTCACTGCAATGTGTCGATCGTACTCACACACCCGCACCATTTTGTGCTAATAACTACTACTTGTGACAACATCGGCACAGCAGTTTATATTTGGAGAGTAATTGATGTCAGGTAGCGAAGTTCGTGCAGATTTTTGGATGAGCGAGTACATTACCCCTTGGGATATTTACGTTCACGGCGTCATCGCGGTGCTCGCTTACAAGAAAACAGCCTATCAAGAAATGTACGTAGTTCAGACCGGTACCTACGGCAAAGGCTTAGTGTTGGACGGCAAATGGCAATCTTGTACAGGCGACGAGTTTCTGTACCACGAACCCCTGGTACACCCAGCCATGATTTGTCACGGTTCACCCAAAAAAGTTCTCGTTCTCGGCGGCGGAGAAGGAGCTACAATTAGAGAAGTGCTGCGCTGGAAAACAGTTGAAAAAGTCGTGATGATCGACATTGACGGCGAAGTAGTAGAAGCTTGCCGCGAACACCTGCCAGAAATGCACCAAAATGCCTTTGACGACCCCCGCTGCGAAGTAGTAATCGGCGATGCTTTGGACTATTTAGATAAAACTGACAAGGATTGGGATATTGTCATTTCTGACTTATCCGATCCCATTGAAGAAGGCCCATCTTTCCAGTTGTTTACCAAGGAGTATTTTGAGAAAGTTCGCAGCGTAATGTCACCTAACGGATATTTCGTAGTGCAAGCCGGACCAGTTTCTCCGGCAGAAATGAAAATGCACGCGCGCATTGTAAATACCCTGAAATCTGTTTTCTCCAACGTTCAATCCTGCACTAGCTTTATTTCTACTTACGGAGCTCCTTGGGGTTTTGCGATAGCTTCTAATCAAGAAATAAATACGCGACCCGAACCCGAAGTTACTGACAAATTACTCGCCGAGAAAACAACTGGCGGGTTGCGGATGTTCGACGGAATTACACTGTTGGGGTTGATGCAAGTTCCCGGTCACTTACGACAGGTAATCGCCACTGAAACCGAAGTTTACACTATGGCAGCACCGCCTAAGTTTTTCGGGAAAGGCTCTGTCAGTCAGTGAAGTTAAATTGAAAGAGAAAAATCCTTTGGAGTAACTGAGATGGACAATTTAATTCGCATAGTCGCTGCAATTTTTCTTCCCCCGCTGGGCGTATTTTTGACTGTCGGCATCGGTACTGATTTTTGGATAAACCTGCTTCTCACGTTTTTGGGCTTTATTCCAGGCATCATTCACGCTGTTTGGGTGATTGCTAAGCACGATCGAGCTTAACTTGAAAGCAAATCCAGTTTTGGGATAATAAATAGGCAAGAGAAAATAAGTTTTCTTTTGCCTGTTTTCATTAATTAATCTGGATTAAATCTGCGTTCCTCTGCAGTTAAAAATAAAAAAATCTAATTCTTATGACAATTAGATTGCACCTCAATTTCTTCACAAACCAATTCAGCAATTTTTTTCGCCGCCCCTGATTCTCCTCGAACCGCACGCAAACGATCGCCCATTTGTGCTAATTTTTCAGGATCGCTCAAATAGTCGATCGCCAATTGAGCCACAGCATCGGGTTCCAGCTTCCCAATTAACTCCGGCACAATCTTTTCCTGTGCCCAAATATTCGGCCAAGCATAAAGCTTTCCCTTCCCCAATCGCCAGATTAGCCAATTAATCACCGTCGCAAAAGCTGAACCGACTAACGGCAAATTTGCCAGCAATCCCGGCAATCCGTCCCAAGCTTTCATCGCATCCAATTGCTGCGTCGGAATCAAAACAATCATCGGTACGGCTAAGGAACCCAATTCGGCAGTATTCGCTCCCACAGTAGTTAAACACAGGCTGCATTCTGATAGCAAATCGTAAGCGGGCGTCTGCGTCCAAAGTTCTACTTGCAAGTTATTTGCTGTCTGCAAAAACGGCGTTTCTGTTAAATGAAGTTCGGCGCTGGCGTTTTCAAATAAATGCAGGCAAGGATTTTGTTCCGGGTCGGCAAAACGTGCTAGAGTTTGCACATCTATGGTAGGAGCAACGGGAATTACAAAGCGAGTTTGAGGACGGACGCGGTGGATGGATTGGGCGATCGACAAACATAACGGTACACCTAAAGCTAATTTGGCGGCTTTAGAACCGGGCAACAATCCAATTAATTCTATTTTCGGTAGGGGCGGTGTCCCCGTGTTCACCCCGCCCGATTTCCCGTTCCCTACTTCGGCGATCAAATCTCCGACAACTGTAAATTTATTAGCATATTTTTGTGGAATATTAGCAAAAACTTCAGGTTTCATCGCCGCAAATTTATCAATCCAGCGATACCACCGCGCGTCCCATTCAGCATAAATAACCGTGCGATATTTGAGCCTTTTGCCAATAACAACCGTAAAAAATTGATCGCCGCCTAAAAATAAAACAACTCCTGTTTCGTGCCAATCCCAATTTTCAGCAGTTTTGCCCGACAATAAGAATGGAAAAAAATGCTCCGGTGCTTGCACTCTGTCAACTTCTGGGTAGGAAGATGCGATTTGCGCTTCTTTCCCGGTGGCGTGCGGACAGGGGGAAAGCACCACAGAGATTCGCGCTTGAGTGCCCGCGTTTCCCAATTGCTCGCGCAAAGCTTGCACGGCGGGACGAACCCAAGTTGCTAATTCTCCGGGGCCGTTGGAGAGGATTAAAATATCTACTGCCATAGGATTTAAGATTTGAGAGGATGCAACGGAGATTTTATGACAGATTTGATTAATGCCGTCAAGACGGGTGATGTTGCGGCTGTAGAAAGTGCGATCGAACAGCGTGCAGATATCAATGCTAAAGATGAGGAAGGCACGACTGCTTTGACGAGTGCGGCTGAGGCTGGCAATTCGGCGATCGTCAAAAAATTGCTGGCGGCTGGTGCGGATGTCAACAGTCACGACAATGACGGGTGGACGCCGTTAATGAGTGCCGCTGCTGCCGGACATAGCGAGATTGTACAGCTTTTGCTGGAGGCGGGGGCGGATGTGAATGCTAAAACTAATTTTGGTTTGACGGCTTTGATGAGTGCAGCAGGTAGCGGGCGCACTCAAGTTGTCGAATTTTTAATCGATAAAGGAGCTGATATCAAAGCTAAGGATAATAATACTTGGACTGCGTTAATTTGGGCGTCTTCCGAAGGCCACAAAGATGCGGTTGAGGTTTTGAAGCTAGCGCGCGATCGGCATTAAACACTTAGAAGCCGGGTTTATTCGAGAAACCCGGTTTCTGGAGGGTACAATTAATTATCCCACCGAAAGCAGCAATCAGGCAAATCGCGAATAGCTGCGATATTTCTATCCAAGTAAAAGTTTCCCAGAAGAAGATTGTGGTAATAAATTCAAGTTGAGACTTCCCCCACCTTCAATAACTGCGATCGTGTCAAAGCTACTAATTCCCGAACTTCCATCTGGACGCAAGACGAACAAGCCGTTCGTTTCGATAGCTAAATCTCAATTGTTGTTGAT
Source organism: Microcoleus sp. S13C4 (assembly GCF_036700865.1). Lineage (NCBI taxonomy): Bacteria > Bacillati > Cyanobacteriota > Cyanophyceae > Oscillatoriales > Microcoleaceae > Microcoleus > Microcoleus sp. S13C4. The sequence goes on along the minus strand of NZ_JAUBPS010000015.1, from coordinate 3,914 downwards.
GGGAAATATCAAGAATTGATCTAAAGAAGGTTGGATATCGTTTGATGCTAGCTGAATGCTATCCTGACCTTGGGTAAAGTTCCGAATTGTAGCAAAACCCGGCCCGATATATAACTTTATTGGGGAACTGTATCCCTTAGCACCAGGACTTTGCATAACGTCTCCGAGTACCAATTTATCCCGGCCGCTACCGCCAATGAGAGTATCGAATTCATTACTACCATGTTAAGCGAGAAAGAGATAACCGAGGTTCCGGTTATTTAAGGAATAGGTAGAAAGTGCCGTCTCCCTGTGGCTGAATTGTAGACGTCGATAAATTTTTTCCCTCAATAATACCAATTGTTTCATATCTTGGGCTGAGGATTATGAGATCGTTAGCATCCCCCATTGTTGTGTAGATATCGGGACTTCCTGCCAACTGGATCTTGTCATTGTCTTTATCAAAGTTCCGAATTGTAACTATACCGGTGAAATCCGCATAGAGTGTACGGGATGTGGGATTACCGGAGGTAGCAGGAACTCCGAGTACGAATGTATCCTTCCCAGGGCCGCCGATCAGGACATCAGATTCATTACTTCCAAAGCTTTCATACTGCCGATTGCCTTGGGGATCGATACCTACTTCTACTCCTATCAGTTCGGTATTCCCCACACCAACGCCAGTGAGCACATCATTGCCAGAACTTCCGACAAAAGTTGCGGATCGGTTAGGCTCGTTTTTGCCGAAATTGAAGTAGTGTTCGCGACCACTTTTCAACGCTCCAGATTCGACAAAAGGCACGATGTCGGGATTTTTTTGTAAGTATTCTGTTTCAAAAAATGAAGTCCCAAACTGACCGTCTTTGAGGCCGAATTCAATGAAATGCTGGTAGCCATTTTTAAAAGTTCCATTCTGAATAAATGGTCGCAAGTCTCGGTTAGTTGCTACATAAAACGCTTCGTCATACTCAGGCGATACGCGAGTGCGACCTTCTTCGTAACCGTATTGGATAAAGTGGTCTAGGCCCGTCGCAAAAGGTGCATTTGGGTTGTTGGGGGTGCGGACTAAGGCAGCGATGTCTGGATTGCCAGCGAGGTAAGTAGCTTCGTCAAAATACCGCGATACTTTGGTTAAGCCGCCTGCTTCACCAAATTTTTGAAAGTGTTCTAATCCCGATTTGATGACTCCTGCATCAATGGCTGGTTTGACCCAAGGATATTGAGCAAGGTAGTATTTTTCGTCAAAAATTGCGTAATTAGCCATGTTTTATGCCTGCGATTTTAATGAGCTGTTTACGCACTGTATCACTTATCTGGAACTGACACAATACCCGAGCGGGTGATTTTACCCAACAGTCAAATTTCACTTAAGCTCTATGCTTTCTAGCCGAGGAAAGTGAGGCCGACTGGAGGACTAAATGGATTTATCATCTCAATCGGTTGCAGAGTTAGATTTGAACCGCCCTGAATTCTCGTAAGTGTATCTCCCGATTTTTGAATTAATAAGTCCGCCCCTGATGGAAATATACTCAGTTCATTAAATTTTTCCACCAACTGAATAAAATCTTTTCCTTTTTCAAAATTGACAATTCTGGCCTCCCCACTGCCGGTATAGAAATCTACCCGGCTGATAAAATTACGTCGGTTGTTGGGAACAGCATCTCCGAGCACGAAGTAATCAATGCCAGAAGTGCCAATCAATGTATCGAATTCCCTGGTAGTCAGGAAAGGCTCTCTCGTGATGTCATCCAATTTCAAAGCGTCATACTTATTCTTATTAATGCCAAAAGGTGGATTTGGGCCAGCGAAAGCTACTTGCAGTCCGATAATTTGATTTTTTCCCGCTGTAAATCCTGTGACGATATCATTACCGTTAGTTCCTGTAAAAAATCCGTATCGATTTGACTCAAATTGCCCAAATTTTAGATAGTGTTCTCGACCTGTTTTTAAACTTCCAGCCTCTACAACTGCCGCCACATCTGGGTTATCTCCCAAGTAACGTGGTTCAAAAAAACTTGTCCCGTACCTACCTTCTGTTTTTCCGAATTGGATAAAGTGTTGAAAGCCGGATTTAAAAATTCCGTTCTGCACGAAGGGAGTTATTTCCGGGTGGCGCTTTAAATAAAAAACTTCGTCGTAGTCAGGCGATACTCGCGTGCGGCCTTCTTCGTAACCAAACTGGATAAAGTGGTCTAAACCTGAAGCAAAGGGTCGGTTTTGGTTGTTGGCGGTGCGAACAAAGGGTGCAATATCTTGATTTTGAGCTAAATATGTATCTTCGTCAAAATATCGCGATACTTTAGTTAAGCCGGCGGCTTGACCGAATTTTTCAAAGTGTTCTCTTCCAGATATGATGATGCCTGCATCAATCGCTGGTTTCAACCACGGATATTGCGAAAGGTAGTATTGTTCGTCAAAAATTGCGTAACTAGCCATGTTTTCCTCCTGCGGCTTTAATGAGGTATTTATGCCATTTATTAATAAGCGCGAACTGAGACAATTACCTGAGCCGGTGATTTTACCCAACAGTCCTATCTCACTTAAGCTCTATGGTTTCTAGCCCAGGAAAGTGAGACAGACTGGAGGATTAAAGGAATTTTTCATCCCAATTTGTTGCAGATTTAGATTGGCTATGCTATGAATTATGGCAATTGTATCTCCCGATTCTTGAATTCATAAGTCTCCCCCTGAGAGACAAAGGCAAACCCTTAATAGCTTCGCTATTCTACCAGAATACAGCGCTAATAACACTATTATTTAATAATAGTAGGTACTGGTATATACTGGTAGATTTAAACTGAGATTTCCGCCACCTTCAATAACAGCTATCGTGTCAGAGGGAGTGGTTTCGGCAACTCCATTGTTAACGACGAGAAACCCCTTCTTTTGAATAGCTAAATCTCTATTATTGTTGATGGGAAATACCAATAATTGATCTGAGGAAATCCCTATATCGAGCGTATCCTGACCTTGCGTAAAGTTCCGAATTGTAGCAAAACCCGGCCCGATGTACGACAGGTCCGTGTACATCGTCTGTCTACCACTCCCTATACTGGCAGATCTACGGGTCAACACGAATGTATCGCGGTAGCTACCGCCAGTTAGAGTATCGAATTCATTGCTGCCGTCACTTGGATAATATCGCCTGGGGTAGGGAAAGCCATTAATTTTTGTAGCATAACCTACTTCAAATCCTATTAATTCGGTATTCCCCACCCCTACACCAGTGAGGATGTCATTGCCGGAAGTTCCGACAAAAGTAGCAGACCTGTTTGGCTCATTTTTTCCGAAATTGAAGTAGTGTTCGCGACCAGTTTTCAAGGCTCCAGATTCGACAAGCTGCCGAACATCGGGGTTTCTTTCTAAGTATTCTATTTCAAAAAATGAAGTCCCAAACTGCTCCTCTTTGAGGCCGAATTCAATGAAATGCTGGTAGCCGTTTTTAAACGTTCCATTCTGAATAAATGGCAGAAAACCTCGGTTATTTGCTACATAAAACGCTTCGTCATACTCAGGCGATACTTGGCTGCGACCCTCTTCGTAACCGTATTGGATAAAGTGGTCTAGTCCGGTCGCAAAAGGCGCGTTAGGGTTGTTGGGGGTGCGGACAAAGGGTTTAAGGTCTGGATTTCTCTCAAGGTAAGTATCTTCATCAAAATACCGCGATATTTTTGTGAGGCCGGCGGCTTGACCAAATTTTTCAAAGTGTTCTCTTCCTGATTTGATGATGCCTGCATCAATGGCTGGTTTCAGCCACGGATATTGCGAAAGGTAGTATTGTTCGTCGAAGATATCGTAATTCATTGTTGCTCCTTTAATAACTGTAGTTTAGACTAACTAAAGATGAGAACGGTGGTTCAAGAAAAACTAGAGCCACCGTTAAGGAGAGAATGAGGGTGAAAAATAAAAACCTATTCACTCCTTAAATGAACAGT
>NZ_JAUBPS010000166.1:0-1505 GCF_036700865.1 Microcoleus sp. S13C4 | reverse complement strand
AGTGCTGCTTCAATTTCTCCGAGTTCGATCCGAAAACCGCGCACCTTTACTTGGTCATCTATCCGACCGAGGTATTCAATATTACCATCGGGCAGATAGCGAACCTGATCTCCAGTTTTATAAAGGCGTTCAGTGGGAGAGTCATTAAAAGGGTTGCGAATGAACCGCTCAGTGGTCAACTCAGGACGGTTGAGATACCCCCGTGCCAAACCAGCACCACCGATGTGTAACTCTCCCGGAACGCCAATAGGAACAGGCTGTCCGTTCTGATCTAAGATGTAGGTGCAGACATTCCCCAGAGAACGACCGATCGGCAACTCCTTCAATGTCGTGTCCGCTACCGATAAATCATATATCGTGGCCCCCACAGTGGCTTCTGTCGGGCCGTAATTATTCACCAGACGAACTCGCTCTCCCACACACTCAAGCCAAGTTTTCAGTCGTTCAGGCAGTGCTTTTTCTCCGCCAATGATTATTAAGCGCAAGGATGGGGGTAATAGCACCGTTTCTTGAGTCAAGAAAGCGGTCAGTTCGTGCCAGTAGGCTGTTGGCAAAGCCATTACAGTGATTTCCCAATTCTTGCACTTTTGCAAAAACCCCTCAACGGAGTCCAGCATTGTATCGGTACGCAAGACAAGCGTGGCACCCGATGTCAAACTGGTATAGATTTCTTCAGCGCTAACATCAAAACTAATTGAGGAGAACTGTAAAATGCGATCGCACTCGTCTATTTCATATTCAGCACTCGCAACCGTTGTGTAATTGACTAGCGATTCATGTTGGATTAAAACGCCTTTGGGTTTTCCTGTAGACCCTGATGTGTAGATAACATAAGCCAAATTTTTTGGCTTCACTGGGATGGAAGGGTTTTCTTTGCTGTCAACAGCAAGTTCTCCCCAGTTCGAGTCCAAGCAGACAACACACGCAGAGTGTTGGGGAAGTTTCTCGACTAGCTTCTCTTGGGTGAGCAGAACTGGAACCGACGAATCTTCTAGCATGAAAGCCAAGCGCTCAGACGGATAGTTAGGGTCTAGCGGAACGTAAGCACCGCCAGCTTTGAGGATGCCCAACAAACCGATTATCATCTCCAGAGAGCGCTCTACACAAATCCCTACCAGCACTTCTGACCCCACGCCCAGCGAGCGCAGATAATTTGCCAGTTGATTGGCTTTGGCATTCAACTCTCGATAGGTGAGTTGTTTTTCTGCAAACACCACTGCTACGGCATCGGGTGTCCGTTCCACCTGTTCTTCAAACAACTGATGGATGCACTTCTCTTGGGGATAGTCTTTAGCAGTGTTGTTCCACTCTACTAATAGCTGCTGTCGCTCTCCTGGTGTCAGTAGAGGCAATTCTGAAATCGCCTGTTTGGAATTGGCGACGATTCCTTCCAACAAGGTCTGGAAATGTTCCGCCATCCGAACGATGGTAGTCTCATCAAACAGATCCGAGTTGTATTCCCATTCTGCTACCAATCCATCAGCCGTATTCTCCATTGATAGGGT
>NZ_JAUBPS010000110.1:0-13418 GCF_036700865.1 Microcoleus sp. S13C4 | reverse complement strand
CGTCATTGGTTTTCTCACTGGATGGTCTTGGATTTTACATTCTTTATCTCTATCACATCTTTAAAAAAATGGTATAAAGTCTAGGGTTATCAAAATCTATGTTTGAGCAAATCACAGACAAAATTTATATTTGACCGGGACTAGACCCCAATTAATTGTTAAGAGGGAGCGAAACCGACTTGTTCATAAAAACCTAAATTTTCAATAATTAGCGAATTTTTACCTGCCATATTTGCGGTATTTGCGCTTCGCGGTTACGAAAATATTATTGGCGAATTGCCTAAAAACTCCCCAAATTAACTTAAAATCATTAGAGTGGCATTTACCTTAAAACTACCTATGACAAAAGCCAAAATTAGAACCCAAAACATCACAGTTCCTAACGGGGATTTGCAAATAGCTGCATACCTAGCTCAGCCAACCTCCCCAGGGCCATTTCCCGCAGTTATCGTGATTCAAGAAATTTTTGGCGTCAACTCGCACATCCGCGAAGTTACTGAAAGAATAGCAAAAGAAGGATATGTGGCGATCGCCCCAGCCATTTACCAGCGTCAAGCCCCTGGCTTTGAAACCGGCTACACACCCGAAGCCATCCAAATCGGCAGAGAATACAAAGAAAAAACCACCGCTTCCGAACTTCTGGGCGATATCCAAGCCACCATCGATTACCTCAAAACTCTACCCTCTTTCACACAAGAAGGTTTTGGCTGCATCGGTTTCTGCTTTGGAGGGCACGTCGCCTACCTTGCCGCTACTTTGCCCGAAATCAAGGCTACAGCGTCGTTTTACGGCGCCGGTATCGCCACTCAAACCCCCGGTGGCGGCACCCCCACGATCGCCCGCACAGCAGACATTAAAGGCACTCTCTACGCCTTTTTTGGCACTCAAGACCCCAGCATTCCCTTAGAACAAGTTGACCAAATCGCCGCAGAATTGCAAAAACACAGTATTTCTCACCAAATTTTCCGCTACAATGCCGATCACGGCTTCTTCTGCGACCACCGCGGCAGTTACGACACTACGGCAGCAGCCGACTCGTGGGTGCAGGTGAAGCAGCTATTTCATCAGCAACTTCAACCAGCTTAGAGAGTGGGAGATGGGGAGATAGGGATATGGGGAGAGTGGAAAAATTTTTTCTACTGACGACTGCCAACTAAATTACTGACAACTGACAACTAAACTGACATGAATTCCAAATCTACAGGTTCTCAAAGCGCAAAAGCATCCTTTTCAATGGATGATTTTGCTAAAGCCCTCGAACAGCACAATTACGAGTTCCAGAAGGGACAAGTAGTGCGCGGCAAAGTGTTCGAGTACGACTCAAACGGCGCGTATGTTGATATCGGCGGCAAGTCTTCGGCTTTTTTGCCGATCGAAGAGGCTGCTTTGAGAACAGTAACGGATTTGTCGGAAGTGGTTCCGCTGGACGAGGAACGGGACTTTTTGATTATCCGCGAACAAGATGCAGATGGCCAAGTTACCTTGTCCTTGCGACAGTTACAAATTCAGGAAGCTTGGGAAGATTTAATTGAATTGCAGGAAACCGGTAAAGTTCTTCAGGTGCGGGTTTCTGGGGCGAATAAGGGCGGCGTGACTGTAGATGTTCAGGGAATGCGCGGTTTTATTCCCCGATCGCACTTAGCGCAACGCGATAACCTAGAATCGCTGATCGGTCAATCTTTGACCGTGAATTTTTTGGAGGTCGATCGCGAGCGAGAAAAACTCGTACTTTCCCAGCGGATGGCTACTCAATCGAATGCCTTCACTCAGTTGCAAATCGGTCAGTTGGTGGAAGGAAAAGTCAGCAGCATCAAGCCTTTTGGCGTGTTTGTTGACTTGGAAGGAGTTAGCGGTTTGCTGCACATCAAGCAAGTTAGCCAAAAATATATTGATAACCTTGGAAAGGTGTTTGCTCCCGGTCAACCCCTGAAAGCGATCGTGATTGACCTCGATGAAAGCCGCGGTCGGATTTCGCTTTCTACTCGGGTACTAGAAAATTATCCAGGGGAAATGGTGGATAAAATGGCGGATGTTATGGATACCGCAGAAGAGCGATCGGAACGTGCTAGAAAGACTCTTTCTTAAGTGTTGACGTAATTATAATCCCATCTACAGGAAACAATAGGAATGTAGATTGAACCACAAATATCAGCCGATAAACACAGATAAAATGCTATCGGCGTTCATGTGTGTCCCTCGGCTGATATCTGCGGTTAAAAAATCCCAATCTAACTAATTTGCTTTCTTCTTGATGCCTAATCAACGACAAACAATATCACTATCAACAGTCAACAGTCAACAGTCAACAATCATTCCGGTGCAACCGGAATCGATCTAACATGACTCGCAATTGTTTCACTTTCCACCGTTGCTTCCACTGACCAAGAATTTTCCATCTCTACTGTTTGTTTCGGCTGATAAACTGCCAAGTCGAACCAGAAAGTCGTACCCACATTAACTTCGCTAACTAAATTAATTTTAGTGTGGTGCTTGTCAATAATGTTTCTGACAATAGAAAGACCTAATCCTGTTCCTTCTAAAGTGTGTACTCGGTTTTCTACCCGGAAAAAGCGATCGAAGATTGCTTGTTGGTCTTCGGGATCTATGCCAATTCCAGTATCAGAAATTTCGATCCGCACTACCGGAAAATGTTTGGCATCCGGTGACAATTTTTGGTTGAGGGATTGAGCGTCTTTGTGGGTGGGCGCCTCCGGATCTAGCACATACGCTCGAATTGCTACCTTGCCGCCAGACTGAGTAAATTTTAAGGCATTTCCTACTAAATTTGCAAATACTTGCAGTAACAAATCGTAATGACCTAAAGCAGGCGGCAAATACGGGTCAACTTCTTGCTCTAATTCAATGCCTTTATCCTTAGCATTTAACTGATAAGTCCGCAGGGTTTGTTCCACAGCTTGCGGGAGGTCAACAGCCTCCAATTGATAAACTCGGCAGGATTCCAGTCGCGACAAGTCTAATACGTCGTTAACTAAACGAGTTAGTCGATCGGTTTCTCGATTGGCAATTTCTAGGAATTCCCTGCGCTCGCTTTCTAGAAGGTCTTCTCCGTACTCGTGGAGAGTCTCGATAAAAGATTTGATATTAAATAAAGGTGTTCTCAATTCGTGAGAAACATTGCTGATAAAATTGCTTTTAGCCTCATTTAGTTCTACTTCCCGAGTGATGTCCTGCACTGTCATTGCAATGCCTTTGAGACTTTCTCGGTAATTCCCCGAACCTTGATGCTTGGAGGTTTGCTCGTAGAAAGTACACTCTACAGCTACCGGGCGTTGTGGTTCGGTACAGGTATCTTCCTCATGGCGGATGCAGCTTTTGCACAGCGGTTCGGCACCGGGCGCTTTGTGCAGAATGACTGTAGTTAAAACAATCCGAATTGTACGGTTAACTGGTTCGCTCAGAGAGATGCGAAATTCGCCGCCTTCGCGATCGCCCGCAGCTATTTCCTGCAAAGGTCTCGCCAAGTCCTGCTGCACTTCCGAAGGCAAAATGTTAAGAACATTTACTCCGAGCGCATTTTTACCTTCCCATCCAAAAATCCGCATCCCCGTCGGATTAACTAAAATTACCTGCAAATTTGCGTCTAATAAAAGCGCGCCATCAGCAATCGTTGAAACCAAAGTTTCTAACTTCGCTTTTTCCGCTGTCAACTCTTCAATATTTTGTTCTTCATAACTTTCTAGTTTCTGGGCCATCTCGTTAAAACTGCCGATCAACTCGCCCAATTCTCCACCCAAAGGGAGGTCAACTCGCTGCTTAAAATTTCCGGTGGCGATGTTTTTGACCCCAAAGACTAATTGTTTGATCGGCTGAGTAATTGTCAGGGCATTAAATACAGCCCCCAAAATTACCATCACCCAAATTGTGACAAATACTGCTAAAGTGACATCCCTAGTCAGATTTGAAGAGATAACTGCTGCGGGATTGGGGTTAATGCCGATCGCCAAAACTCCCAAATATTTGTCTTCATGAATTAACGGCACAAATACATCGGTAACTTCTCCATCCGGCGTCAAATGCTGCCGCACCAAAGGCAAAGAAGTTAAATTTCTCGCCTCAATATCGGCGAGAAAATTATCGGGAAGTTTGATCTGGCGGCGCAGCGTCAGGGAAGTTTCCACCTCGGATTCCGAAAAAGGTATCCCCAGGAAAATATCCCCCGCTTCGTCTGCGTAAAGCATATAGCGGACGCTGGAGGTGCTGCTGTAAAATTGGCGGGAAAAGCGGGCGACTTCGGAGCGATCGTTTTTGGCAATCAGCGGCGCCACATTTGCCGCCAACAGCAGGCCCAGGTCTCGGCCGTAGCGAGTATCGTTAAGTCGGGCGTCTTGCTGGATAGTATTCACGGCCCAGAATGTCAGGCCACTCATAATTAACGACACTACGAGGGTAGCACCGGCCATCAGGCGGGTCTGGAGGGTAAAATCCGACCACCAGCGGGCAATTATTTCTCCGATTTTGTTTAGTATGGCCAGCATTTCACCAGTTCACCCGTTCAATATTAAAAGCAAGATCAATTCAGTTGGCTCCCGATCGAATTTTCTGCTGCGACTTGTCCGCTACCGCCACCGCAGAGATACCAAACTTCATTGTTACATTTCTACATTGAGATTGCTTGGCTTTCGGATGGCGGCCGATGTCGCAATTCCTAATTTTTATCACCCAGAGCTCTGCGACCGATGTCTCGACGGCAGTAGACGCCTTCAAATTGGATGCAATCAACTGCTGCATAAGCTTTGGAGATAGCTTGTTCCAAAGTTTCTCCCGTCGCAGTGACGCCCAAAACACGACCGCCGTCGCTCACCAACTGCTGCTGCTTCAACTGGGTGCCGGCATGAAACACTTCTGCTCCTTTGGCTTCGGCTTCCTCGATACCTGTAATAACGTTGCCTTTTTGATAACTTCCAGGATAGCCCCCAGAAGCCAAAACTACGCACACAGAAGCCCCCGACTTCCAGCGAATAGAATATTCACCGAGACGCTGCTGACAGCAGGCCAGCACCAAATCTTCTAAAGGAGTTTCCAGCAGCGACAAAACCGCTTGAGTTTCGGGGTCTCCGAAACGGCAGTTGAATTCTAAGACTTTGGGTTCTCCGTCGGGGGTAATCATTAAACCTGCGTAGAGTACACCCCGATAGTCGATTTTGCGTTTTTGCAGTGCTGCGAGGGTGGGTTCGAGAATTTCTTCTTGAATCCTTTCCATAAGTTCCGGGGTGACAATGGGCGCTGGGGCGTAGGCTCCCATACCGCCGGTGTTGGCTCCCTTGTCGCCTTCGCCGATCGCTTTGTGGTCTTGGGCCGGCAGCAACGGTTCCACTGTGATGCCGTCGGTGAGGGCGAGAATCGAGACTTCTTGACCTGTTAAGAATTCTTCGACAACGACTCGGATGTTATCGGTGCCGAATTCGCCTCGGAAAATTGTGTTGATGGCGCTGTGAGCCATTTTGACGGTGGTGGCAACGGTGACTCCTTTGCCTGATGCGAGTCCGTCTGCTTTGATAACTATCGGGGTTCCTTGTTCCAGAACGTATGCTTTTGCTGCTTCTGCGTCTGTAAATACGGCAGCTTTGGGTGTGGGGATGCCTGCTTGGAGCATCAATTCTTTGGCCCAGGATTTGCTGGATTCAATTTGGGCACCGGCTTTGGTGGGCCCGAAAATCATGAGTTTTTTCTGGTGGAAATAGTCGGCGATGCCTAGCGATAGGGGCAATTCGGGGCCGACGATGACTAATCCGATGTTGTTGACCATCACAAAGCGTTCGATGCCTTGGAAGTCGTCGATGTTGAGCGACAGATTTTGACAGCCTGGGGTGGTAGCTGTGCCGCCGTTGCCCGGTACGCAGAATACTTGTTTAATCCGCGTAGATTCTAGCAGTTTTTTTGCGATCGCGTGTTCGCGACCTCCGTTTCCCACAACTAAAACTTTCACAGTATCCTCACCTATAAATTTTGTTCCCTGAATGTCTGATTTTCAGTGTTGGCATCTGTCTATCTGCTTTTTGCAGTGCTGTCAATTATGCCATGCTTGGCGCTAGGGAATTGCTAGATGTGGCACTTTTCTGGAGGAGTGGGGTTCGACGCCTGTTTCTCAATGGCTCGGATCGTGCAAGAATTAAAGACTTTAGCAGCCCAATTTTTCTAGGTTCTGCCTCGATTTAATCATGCAATTAAAACTATTTTTTGGCTTTGAACTCTGCAATTACTGTAATTCATCCTGGGGCAAATAGCGATAAGATAGGCAGGTTGACTTTGCGAAATTTTACTCACATGAAATCAAATCAAACCGCTGCGAGTTCGTCTGCCAAATTTAAGCGGGTGGGCGTTGTCGGCGGCGGCCAGCTAGCTTGGATGATGGGGGATGCTGCTAGGGCGCTAGGTATTGAATTGGTAGTGCAAACTCCCCATGCTACTGACCCGGCAGTTTCTGTTGCTGCTGGTACTGTTTTGGCCGCTGTTGATGATGTTTTGGCTACGGCTGCATTGGCGGATGACTGCGATGTTATTACTTTTGAAAATGAGTTTGTGGATTTGGATGGTTTGCGGCCGCTAGAAGAGCAAGGTGTGTTATTTCAGCCGAGTTTGTCGTCGCTTTCTCCTTTGTTGGATAAGTACGTTCAGCGCTGTTATTTACAAAGTTTGGGTTTGCCAACTCCGAGGTTTTGGGAATGGGATGGCAGCGCGGATTTGCCCCCAGAATTGTTTAAGGCGGTGGCGATCGACTTTCCGGCAATTTCTGTTTCCGACAGCGTGCAGATTGAAGGAGACTCGAATGTTGGATCGATCGACTTTCCCTTTGTCGTCAAAGTTCGCCGCCATGGTTATGACGGCCAAGGTACTTTTATTGTTAAGGATCGAGGGAGTTTTGAGTCAATTCGTGCTAAACTCCAAGGTCAGTCTTTGCTAGTAGAAGAGTTTGTGCCGTTCGATCGCGAGTTGGCTGTAATTGCAGCTCGATCGGCAAATGGCGAAATTGCGATTTATCCGATCGTAGAAACGCAACAGCAAAATCAAGTTTGCCGCCTGGTAATTGCACCTGCTGATATTAGTTTAGATGTGAAAACAGAAGCTTGTGCGATCGCCCGCACTCTCCTCAACAGCTTAGAAGCTGTCGGCGTATTCGGCATTGAATTATTTTTAACCGCTGATAATAAGCTGTTAGTCAATGAAATTGCACCCCGCACCCACAACTCGGGACATTTTACGATCGATGCCTGTCAAACTTCACAATTTGAACAGCATTTGCGCGCAGTTTGTCAACTGCCTTTAGGCAATTCGGATCTGCACTGTGCAGGCGCTGTAATGGTAAATTTGCTGGGCTACGAGTCGGCTGAGTCCGATTATTTAGCAAAAAGAAAACAACTGGCACAAATTAGCGGTGCTTTTGTACATTGGTATGGTAAGGAAGTATCGCGTCCGGGCCGCAAACTCGGTCACGTTACAGTTGTGCTCGACGCGGACTTGGTGGCTCAGGGGCGATCGTCAGCAGAGGATCTCGCTCAAACCGTTGAATCTATCTGGTATGCAAGTTAAATTGCTCGAAGCTTGCCAAAATCTGGTTAGTTGGTATATATTAAATAAAGGTTCTACTGCGACGTTGGTGACTGCCAATAATGTTTTTTTGATCTATAACTCTTAACTCTCGGGAATCAAGATGTTTGGACAGCAGTAAACTGGGCTTGTACCCAGAAACTTTAAGTCCGAGCCAACGGTACCCACCTGGTAAAATACCAGGTCAAAAGCTGAGGTAAGACGGCGTTGCGGGGAACCATTAAAATTCTAATTGAGATAGGCGCTGTGAAATATGGCTAGCCTATTTTTTTTTGAGATAAACGCCTTTACTCATACTACATCTTCAAGTTGTGCCTAAACTCCTCTAGGCAGGGGTATTTCATTCTAAATAATGCCTTAGCCATGAGATCGTTGCCGGTGGCATCGGAAGGAATAATAAAATAGAGCCCACAGTCAACACTTAACAATCATTCAGTTTTTCCACTGACAGTCACTCGTCAACAATCATGAGGAGTGCAACCGGAATTGATATGACTTGTCGATCATCGCGCCTGAGATAAAAATAGATCGATAAGTTAAATTGACTACGGTCGATCGTCTCATATTTCCAGCGGTACTGGCCGCAACCTTCCCGCTACTTCTACACTAGGCCAATTCGGATCAAAAGTCAAATTTTCCAACGTTCCATCGCTGTGAATTAAAAACGTATCCTCAATTTTTGCTCCCGACAAACTCGGATTCCAAGCCACAGCCATATTTTCTGCCAAAATATCTGAAGTAGACGGATTCGCCACAATTTCCCGCGCCAAATATCCGGTAGTTCCGCCTTGATGGTGTTCCGCAATTGCTTGAGGATATCCGTGCTCTTCGTAAGCAGTTTTAAGCGTATCATAAACCGAATTCAGCGATACTCCGGGCCGGCACGAATTCAGCGCGGCGGCTTCAATTTCTCTGACTTGTCGGTGCAATTCGGAATGCTTTTCCCCAAGAAAATCGAAACAGACAAATCTGGTTAAATTTGCATACAAACCCCATCCCCTCGCACAAAATACTAACATTGCTTGTCGTCCAATTTGTTCGGCGGTTGCTGTGGCGTGGCGGTACAGCGGCAAACGCCTTTCTCCAGCAACTAAGGTAAGTGCTGGATGCAAACCTCTCGCCCACAAAGCCTCTGCACCGGCTCCCGCTAGCTGATATTCTGTCCATGTTGGTTTTGCTGCGGAAAGCACCTCTGTCATCGCTTCGCTGGCTAAACGCCCGACTCGCCGGTATCGCTCTAATTCGCTTAACATCATTGTCTGTTTGCGGGATTGTAAAGATGCGATAGTTGGCATTTCTTGGAAATTTGGCCGATCGCTCATGACGTTACCGCCACCAGTAATTTTTTTGACGAAAGCTTCGCGCTGTGCAACATCCGCCCAAGGATAGATGTACATTTGAAAGTTGGCTGGCAATTCCTCGTCCTGCAAGCGCTGGGCTTCGATTTCATCGGTGAGAACCCAAGCGTTTTCGGCGGTAATTAATATTTCTGCAACTCCGGTTTCTGCGGTTAGCAATACTGTATGGGAACCGCCGGCTGTGGCCCAGGCAAACCAGTCTGTACCGCGCAAGCGAAGAGCGATCGCTTTTGTTTCGGTTAAGGCTTTGCGGATGAATTCGAGTTTTGTATCGACTTCTTGGTTGAATGAGTTTATCATAATTGACCCCAAATCTAAAATCTAAAATAGATTGACAGATACGGCTTGCAATTCTTTAGCTTTTTCTTCGGGTAAAGCGTCGTTGGCAAACATTCCGGCGGCGAGTTCGGTTCCTGCTAGGTATTTTAGCCGGTCGCTCGATCGATAGGGCGGATAAAATTGGGCGTGCAAATGCGCTTCTGGATGGGGTTTCCCGTCTGTGGGCCCTTGAAACCAAGCCATCAAATAAGGAAACGGGCGATGCCACAAACCGTCATATTTGAGGGTGACTGTTTTTAAGGCCTTAGCGAGTGATTGCCGCTGTTTTTCCGTCAAATCCATAAAGGTAGCAGCGGGGGCTATCGGAGCAATCCACACTTCGTAAGGGTAGCGGGCACAAGCGGGGACAAAGGCGATCGCCTCTTCGTCTAAATAAATAATTCGCTGTTTGTCAGCAATCTCTTTTTGAATCAAATCTTGCAGCAAACCGCTACTGTTTTTTTGATAGTAAACCGATTGACATTCTAACATCCGTGCCGGCACCGGTGGCACGAACGGATAAGCGTAAATTTGACCGTGTGGATGGTGCAAAGTTACTCCGACTTCTACGCCGCGATTTTCAAAGGGCAAGACGTATTGAATTTCGGGATTGCTGCCAATAACTGAAGTGCGATCGGCCCATACTTCTAACAGCAATTCCAAGTGAGATAACTCCAAAGAACCCAAGGAAGACAGCGGATCTTGAGTGAAAACAACGACTTCGCAAATGCCTTTGGCGGGCAAAGTTTCTACAATATTTGCAGGTGCGTTTTTTGCTTGCAAAGTCATCGAGGGAAAGCGGTTGTCAAACACTGCTACATCGTAATCTCCCGGCGGCAATTCTGTCGGAAACTTAGGGTTAATTGTAGCTGCTAGCGGGTTGTATTCCGGCGGCGGCATGAAAGTTCTTCCCTGACGGTGGCTGGCGTATGCTACCCATTCCCCCCGCAAAGGATGCCAGCGAAAGTGAGGGTTTGCCTCTACTGGTTCATTGCTGGGACTTACAGCCGCGATACCTTCTGGGATTGGGTAGCGGCTGTACAGTGTGAGTGGGCGGCCGTCTGGTTTTAGCAATTTTTGGGCGTACATTTTTTGTAGGGGCGGGCGATCGCTTTTAATATATGTTAGGAGTATAACTTCGTGCTTTGAGACTCCGCCCCTACCTAAAGTCGCAAATTATATTAACAACTTTACTTTGCAGTACCAACGTCAGCCGACCGTCCGCAAGTCCCCCAGGGGTGGAAACCCACCGGGTTTTTAGCTAAAGAGCTCGCTATGAGGACTAATAGACCTCTTGCGAAAGTGCGATCGCTTTGGTAAAACAAAAGAAAAAATTAGCTTAATAATATGAATTACGAACAATTACAAAAGTTAACCCCCAAAGGCTTTAAACGCTACTGTGGAGTAAATCAAGAGACATTCAAAGAGATGGTAAAAATAGTCGAAGCGGAAAAAATATTTCAAAAAAAATTAGGAAGACCAAGTAAATTGTGCGTAGAAGACCAAATATTAATGACATTATCCTATTTGCGAGAATATCCTATTTTTATCTGGAAATTAAATGGGGTATTAATGAATCAAGTGCTTATAAAATTGTAATTAGAACTGAGAAAGTTTTAATCCAATCAGGTTTATTTAATTTACCTGGTAAAAAAATCTTTGTCTAAGTCAAAATGAGATAGAAACTGTAGCGGTAGATGTGTCAGAGCATGAAATAGAGCGTCCCCAAAAAAAGCAAAAGAAATATTATAGTGGCAAGCAAAAATATCATACAATAAAATCGCAACTTTTAGCCAACAAAAAAACGGGAGAAATAATATGTACAGCTTTTAGTAAAGGGAAAACGCAGGATTTTAGTTTGTTTAAAAAAAGCAAAGTTCGGATGAATAAAGAACTTGAATTGTTAGGTGATAAAGGTTATCAAGCAATTAAAAAGATTCATACTAATAGTAGAACACCGCTCAAAAAAATCAAAAACAAAAAACTGAGTCCAGCCGAAAAACTTTTCAATCGGCAACTAGCAAAAGACAGAATTATTATTGAAAACATACATCGAACTTTAAATATATTTAGAATACTTTCCTCAAGGTATCGGAATCGAAGAAAACGCTTCGGATTAAGATTTAATTTGATCGCTGGTATTTATAATTATGAACTTTCTTGGAAGACAAACTAGCGATATCCTAAGACTTTCGCAAGAGGTCTATTGTCCTGGTTGGAAGGTAGCGATCGCCCGTGTTTGGTTGACAACGTGCCAGCAGTTGTGCTAAATTTGGCATGAGGCGAAGTTGGAACGAATTATAGATAGGGTTTGAGTAGCAATGGATACTGTTGGCGAAAGTATTACAAACAGACAAACAAAAGTGTTACAACTAAAAGCCGCAACTACAGATTGAAGGTTTGAGCCTTTCGTAATACGTAAAAATACAAATATGTATTACATTCGCCAACATTATCAGCGGCTACACAGGGTGGTTAATCTAATAATGATTCGATTCACTACTATTAGAGTTAATTAAGGAAGTTGATGCAACCGCCTAGTAATTTGCCCACTCCTAAGAAAATTATTTATCTAGACTATTTGCGCCTATTCGCTTGTTTAGGAGTTTTTGCCTGCCACTTGTGGGTAGGAGGAATTTTACCTAATGCAAGCAATGTTACTAAAAACCTGAGCAATCTAGCTGATGAATGTCTAGGCATTAAAGGAGACTCTTTGTATCGATGTGGTTTTGACAGCCTTTTTCTGTTTCCTAGTAATAGCGGGGATCACCTCTTATTTAACTTTTTTAACTTTGTATTTGGACTAGGTTATCAAGCAGTTCATCTTTTTTTCATTCTAAGCGGTTTCGGATTAACCCTCTCCGCGCTTCTTGTGGAAAAGAAGACTGATCGCATCCGTTGGTTTGGTTTTATTAAGAAAAGATTCATCAGGTTATATCCATCATATTGGCTCATTTTAGCAATTTATCTTCTCCTAAACTTCTTTCAGTATAACAGCTTTCTAGGATTACTTAAAACCTATGTAAAAGGTGCCATATTTCTTGATGTTATTCCTGCAACCTGGTACATCCCTATTCTTTTGCAACTTTACTTACTCTTTCCATTCCTCTTCTATTTTCTTAAAAAGCTATCTATAAAAAACTTTTTACTTCTTAGCCTACTGGTTAAAACAGTGAGCAGCGCAATTATTATCACTACATCGTTACTGGCGTTTGATAAAATTTTAGGGTTTGGCTATGGAGGACTTGCCCCTGGAGGAATTGCTTTAACTAGATTGTTTGAGTTTTGTTTTGGAATGGCGATCGCAAAACACTGGTTTACTCATGAACGTTCTGTTGATGCGTTTACCGTATTTCAAAAACCTAAGGCAATCATCTTGGGAATTTTCCTAGAATGTTTAGGCATTTTTCTTTCTTTGAAGTACACTGCAATACGCTTTATAGATCATGATATCCCTGTCGGTCTCTTTATCTCTGATGCCTTTATAGGCATTGGAATTTTTATTATTTCTCTAAACCTCGTATTTCTAGTTGATGGTTTGTTAAAGAGCAAGAGTAAGGCGTGGCTTGATTTAATCAGTAATGGAACCTACGAAGCATACCTAGTCCACAGCATAGTATTAAGCTATTTCCTAACTTTATTGATTAAGCCTTCACTGCAATTTTTAAGCTCCACCGCCAGCTATCTCATAGTCTGCCTTTTATATTTGATAATTCTTCTAATCTTTTCCTCCCTAACTTTGTCTCTAGGTTGTTGGCTATTTAACCTCAAATCATATCTACTTCAAAAGTGGTCTTTGCTATTTAATTCCTAGTTGTTGTAGACCGCAATCATAATCGTTTGGAACCACAGTCAAGTTTTTTTGAGACTACATTAGACCTCTTGCGAAAGTGCGCGCGTTCTAGGTAAAATAAAAGAAATAATTAGCTCCCATAAGATGAATTACGAACAAGTACAAAAGTTAAACCCCGCCGACTTTAAACTGTACTGTGGACCACATCAAGAGACATTCAAAGAGATGGTAAAAATAGTCAAAGCAGAAAAAGTTTTTCAAAAAAAATCAGGAAGACCAAGTAAATTGTGCGTAGAAGACCAAATCTTAATGACATTATCCTATTTGCGAGAATATCCTACTTTTTTTCATTTGGGAATTAAATGGGGTATTAATGAATCAAA